>JAEUMW010000243.1 GCA_016791345.1 Betaproteobacteria bacterium
CCCAGCGGTAGTGGAATCCGTCGTTGCGCTCGAACTTCGCCTTGACGATCGCGCGCAACTGCTCGTTCTTGATGCCGAAGGGATCCTCTTCGTCGATGTGCATGGTGCGCGGGAGCGGTGGAACGCGGTAGAGCAACCGGCGCAGGCCCCGATACCACGGCGTTGCCCAGCCATCGAGAAAGATCGGAGGCGCCAGCGCGACCAGCCGTCCCTTGTCGTGTTGCTCCTGCTTAGCCACTTCGACGGCGAGCAACGACCCCATGCACATGCCCATGAGGTGCAGCGTCTCGTGCTGCGCGGCGAGCTCGCGGTAGCGCGCACGGCACGCTTCGAGCCAGTCCTCGGCTTTCACGGCAAGCAGGTCCTCGGGCTTCGTCCCGTGGCCGGGCAAGGTCAGCGAGTGCGTGACGAACCCCGACAGCTTGAGCCGCTTGTGCATGGAGCCGAGGTCGTACTCGGTCCCGCCGAGGCCATGGATGAGAAAGACGCCGGCGCGTTCCTCGCGCGCGGCGTCGAGGGGAGCCTGCGCGCTCATGAGCGCGCGCCGTCCGCAGCGCCGCCTTGCCGAACGGGGCGCAGGAAGCCGACGAAGCGGTGGATCGTGTCGTCGAAATCGACGATCGCCGTGACCTCGCCCTCGAGACGCTTTTCCTCTCCGGCCGGCGAATCGAAGCGGTGACCGGCGTCCAGGTGCACCTCGACGCCGCGCCCGAGGGCGGCGAACGCGGCGCGCAGCGCGTTGCGATCGTCCGGATGCACGCGGTCGAGGTATGCCGCCAGGGTATCGATCTGCGCCGGCCGGACCCCGAGCAGTCTTTGCGTGTCGCCGGCCCAGTTGACCTTGCCCGATGCCGGATCGAGCTCGAACAGAAGCTGATCGTTCGCGCCGATGACTGTTTCGTAGCGCACACGCCAGTCCGTTGCTTCGCGCAGAGCGCGTTGCTGGCTGCCCTGGAGAGCGGTCACCATGAGCGTGAGCAGGGCAGCGGTGGCGACGTAGCCCTGGACTTCGAGTACCGCCTCGTTCGTGAACTGATCGACGCTCGCGAACGGTCCTTCGCCACGCTCGCTGTAGAGCACGGCAATGGTGGCGAGCAGGAAGGTCGCCAGCGTTGCGCCGCGTGTTCCCCAGGCGAGTGCGCCGAGCACGAGAAAGGCAAGCGGCAGGTAGGTCAGCGCGAAGCCCACGGTGCCGGGGAAGCGCGCCGCGGTGTCGCCGCGAAAGACGACGACGGTGGCGGTGATCATGAGCAGCAGGAAGATGCTACCGAGGGCGAAGTCGCTCATGGTCGGGCCGCCCGAGCGCTTTGCCCGGAAGCCCGCCCAGGCGAAGAAGAGCGGCGTGACCACCAGCGTGCCGACGGTGCCGGACACGATCCACAGGCGCCACTCGCCGGCGGGGCTCGGCAGGCCCAGGGCGGCGTACACCAGCAACGCGACGGCCCAGCCCAATAGAGCGCTGCCCAGGGCGCCGGCGCCGGCGAAGAGCCACACCTTGCCGACTTCGTCGAGCTGCGGGTTCGCTCCCAGCAGGCGCCGCAGCAGCCAGGCGATCGGCGCGGAAACCACGATCTCCTCCAGGGCGTAGGCGATGGAGGCGCCCGAGGAAGCGCCGGCGAGCAGGTTGCCGGCCGCCGCGGCGAGCCCGATCGCGACCAGATAAGCCGGCCAGCGCGCGGGCTCGGCGAGGGTCAGCACGCCGATGGCGACGCCGCTCGCGAGCCAGATGTTTGCTTCCTGATCGAAACCTCCCCCGAAATAGTAGGACAGCATCAGGGCGACGAGGTAGGCGAGCGCCGCGGCCGCCGCGCGCCATACGACCGGATACGCCATCGACGAATCAGCAACCGGCATGTGCTTTCTCCTCGCTGCGGTGGAATGCCCGCAGCGCTGCCAGCGCGACGAGCGACACGAGCGCCGCGGGCGGCGCAATGACGAACGGAAGACCGACATGGGTCACCCATGTCCCCAGCCCGGCGCCCGCCACGTAGGCGGCCCACACGCCGAACAGGATGGCCGGGCCGCGAGTTGGATCATGCGGCGTCGGGTCGCGCCACTGGCGATGGCGGACATGCGCCACGGCGCGGGCGACGAGCGAGGTCAGGGTGCTGGTGAGGACGACGGTCGATACACCCGGCACCGCGAGCTTGCGCGCCGCCGCGCTCTGCAGGCCCATGGCCAGTGCGGTGCCGACAACGAAGGCGCCGAGCGCCGCTTCGGTGCCGTGGGGGAAGATGAACCAGGCAATGGCGACGACGACGAGCACGGCAGCCTCGATCGAAAGGGCGACAGTGACGATGGCGGGCCAGGGTCCTGCCGCCTGGCGCGCGTCGGTCAGCGTGGTGCCGACGGCGGCACCGACGAGGAAACCGGCCAGCGCCAGCACGCTTCGCAGGGTGGCAGCGCTGTGACCCTCGACCGTTGCGATGCCGAGCAGAACGCTGTTGCCGGTCATGTTGGCGACGAACACGTGCTCGAAGGCGAGATAGCCGACGGCATCGACGTAGCCGGCGGCTCCGGCCAGCGCAAGCAGCAGGACGCTCACGAGCGAGGGATGATGCGGCAGCCACGCGACGGTCACAGGGGGCGATATTACCGTTTCGAAGCAGCAATCGCATCGGCGCTGCGCCGGTTTGCGCGGCTGCCAGACGCACGCCGTGACCCGGCAGGGGAATTTCTGTATCCTCCACGGGTTTCGGTAAAGCTGCAGTAGGCCCGGACTTGCCCAGGCTTTTACTTTTATTGGCGATCGTCGCGCTGGTGGTCTGGATCATCAGGCGCTACCGGCGCAGTCTCGACGGCGGTGGTAAGGCATCGCCGGCCGAGATCGAGGACATGGTGCGTTGCGCCGAATGCGGCATGCACCTGCCGCGAAGCGAAAGCATCGAAAGCGCGGGCCGTTTCTACTGTTCGGCCGAACACCGTCGTGCGCACGGTGCTTGAGACTCCCATGAGTTCCCTCTCCGCGCCGGTTGCCTTGAACTCGCCCGGGGTCGAGCGGCCCGAGAATTACTGGCGCTCGCTGCTCTACTTCAACGTCTATCGCTGCGCGCTCGCCGTGGTCCTCACGGCGATACCGGTGCTGGCCGCGCACGAGTTGCCGTTCGGCTCCGCCGATCCCGAGCTCTATCAGTACGTCTCCGTTCTCTACGTGCTCTTCTCGGCCGCCTGCTTCGTCATGGTGCGCATGCGCCTGCCGAGCTTCGGGCTGCAGCTGCTGCTGCAGGTGACCGGCGACATTGCCTTCATCATCCTGCTCATGCTGGCGAGCGGCGGCATCTCCAGCGGTCTCGGTCTGCTGCTGCTCGCCTCGCTCGCCGCTGGCGGCCTCATCGGGCGCGGGCGGCTCACCCTGTTCCATGCCGCCCTGGCGAGCATCGCCGTGCTCGGTGCGCAGGCCTTCACGGTGGCCACGCGCGATGCGCCGATCGCGCAACTGGTGCAGGCGGGGCTCCTCAGCATCGGCTATTTCGCGACGGCATGGCTCGCTCACACGCTGGCGCGCTGGACGGCGGAAAGCGAGCAACTCGCGGCGCAGCGCGGGTTCGATCTGGCGAACCTGGCGCAGGTGAACCAGCTCGTGATACAGGACATGCAGGACGGGGTCCTAGTGGTGGATGCACTGGGTGTGATCCGCCAGTACAACGCCCAGGCCGAGGAACTGCTCGGCGCGATGCCGCGAGCCCGCCGCGACGTGCTCCTGTCCGATTACGCGCCGGCGCTCGGGCAGCAGCTCGCGCGCTGGCGGGCGGATCCCGCGTACACGGTAGAGCCGATCGCGAGCATCGACCCGCAGACGGAGGCGAGCGTGCGCTTCGTGCGCGTCGGGCGTGCGGACTACCTCGGCGCCGTGATCTTCCTGGAGGACCTGGGGCGCGTGCAGGGGCAGGCGCAGCAGCTCAAGCTCGCCTCGCTCGGGCGACTGACCGCGAACATCGCGCACGAGATCCGCAACCCGCTGTCGGCGATCAACCACGCGACCGAGCTGCTGCAGGAAGAGCCGCAGCAGTCACCGACACAGACGCGGCTCTTGCAGATCATCCACGACAACGCCCAGCGACTGGATCGCATGGTGCAGGATGTCCTCAAGCTCAATCGCCGCGATCGCGCGCTCAAGGAGAATTTCGACGTCGGCGCCTATCTCGACACGTTCGTCGAGCAGTTCAGCGCGATCGAGAAGATCAATCCCATGGTCTTCTCGATCGAACTCGCCGACCGCTACGTCGTGGCCTTCGACCGCTCGCATCTCAACCAGGTGATGTGGAATCTTTCGCGCAATGCGCTGCGCCACTGTCAGCGCAAGGCAGGCAGCATCCGCGTGCTGGTCGGACTGGGCAACAACCCCAGTATTATGAGATTGGACGTGATCGACGACGGGCCAGGCGTGCCGAAGGGCCTGATAAGCCAGCTCTTCGAGCCGTTCTTCACCACCGCCGTGAGCGGCACGGGACTCGGGCTCTACATCGCGCGGGAGGTCTGCCAGGCCAACGGCGCGAGCCTGTACTATTCGGACGCGCCGACGGGCGGCGCGCAGTTCACGATTCTCTGCAAGAGGGCGAACACTTGAGACGAAAGGGTCGAATGGATGGTGCCGTGTCGCGCACCGTGCTGATCATCGACGACGAGGCCGATATCCTCGAACTCCTCGAACTCACGCTCTTGCGCATGGGGCTCGAAGTCGAGCGTGCGTCGAACGTGAAGGAGGCGATCGAGCGCCTGCAGACGCACGCCTATGATCTGTGCCTCACGGACATGCGCTTGCCCGACGGCACCGGCATAGACGTCGTGAAGCACATCGGTCAGCACTGTGCGGACTTGCCGGTGGCCGTGATCACCGCCCACGGCAACACCGAGAATGCCGTGGCCGCGCTCAAGGCGGGTGCTTTCGACTATGTCGCGAAGCCGGTATCGCTCGAGCAGCTGCGCACGCTCGTCAAGTCGGCGCTGAGCCTGCCGCAGGCATCCACGACGAAAGCCTCGGAAGGCGGCGGCTCGCTGCTCGGCGACTCGCAGGCGATCCAGCAGGTGCGCGCGCTGGTGGAAAAGCTCGGCCGCAGCGAAGCGCCGGTCTACATCTCCGGAGAGTCCGGGAGCGGCAAGGAGCTGGCGGCGCGCCTCATCCACGAGAAGAGCGCGCGGCGCGAGAAGCGCTTCATCCCGGTCAACTGCGGCGCCATTCCCGAGACGCTGATGGAAAGCGAGTTCTTCGGTTACCGCCGCGGCGCGTTCACCGGCGCCGACCAGGACCGCGACGGCTTCTTCCAGGCGGCGTCGGGCGGCACCCTGTTCCTCGACGAGGTGGCCGATCTGCCGCTGCTCATGCAGGTCAAGCTGCTGCGCGCCATCCAGGAGAAGAAGGTGCGCAAGGTGGGCTCGACGCAGGAAGATCCGGCGGACGTGCGCATCATCAGCGCGACCCACAAGTCGCTCGCGGATCTGGTGGAAGGCGGCAAGTTCCGTCACGATCTCTATTACCGGCTGGCGGTGATCGAACTCAAGATGCCGCCGCTGCGCGAGATGCTCGACGACATTCCGCTGCTGACCAACGCCGTGCTGCAGAAGCTGGCGCGTGGCCAGGGCCGGACCGACGTGCAGATCGACAGGGACGCCATGGGCGCGCTCATGCGCTACGACTTTCCCGGCAACGTGCGCGAGCTCGAGAACATCCTCGAACGCGCGCTGGCGCTGTGCTCCGACAACCTCATCCGGCTCGAAGACCTGCAGCTCACGCCGCCGAGCGAGATGCTGAAGGTTGATGAGGCGCCGACGCAGGGAGCCGCCGGCGCGGCAACCGCGCCACCCGGCGGCAAGGTGCCGCTGCAGGAGTATCTCGACGAGCTGGAGAAGGCGGCGATCCTGGAAGCACTGGAGAAGACGCGCTACAACCGTACCGCGGCGGCGAAGCTCCTCGGGATCACGTTCCGTGCGCTGCGCTATCGCATGGAGCGGCTTGGCATCAACTGATCGCCTGCCGGCCGCGGTGTCATCGATGCCGCATTCCGCGCCTGTCGCGGCATGAGCCGGCCGACTGCGCGGGACTGGACCTTCGATCCGCGCGGCATGCTGCCCGCCGCGCGGTTTGTTGCTTCTCCGAACTTCGACGAGCGCCCGCCCGGTGAGCAACTCACCCTCCTCGTCGTCCACAGCATCAGTCTGCCCCCGGGGCGTTTCAGCGGCGACGCGGTCGCTCGACTCTTCGGAAACCGCCTCGATGCTTCGGTACATCCCTACTTTGCCGGATTGGTCGGGCTCAAGGTGTCGGCGCATTTCTTCATCCGGCGCCGCGGTGAACTGATCCAGTTCGTTCCCGTCTCGAAACGGGCCTGGCATGCGGGAGCGTCAGTCTGGAAAGGGCGCGAACGCTGCAACGACTACTCGGTCGGCATCGAACTCGAAGGCTGCGACGACCGGGCGTTCACCGACCCGCAGTACCGGCGGCTTGCGCGCCTTACCCGGGCGCTGCAGTCCGCGTATCCGATCGCCGATATCGTCGGCCATGCGGACATAGCGCCGGGGCGCAAGACCGATCCCGGGCCCTGCTTCGACTGGGTGCGCTATCGGGCGTTGCTGGCGGGCGCCGCGCAATCGCAGGGCGCGCGCTGAACATCTTCTACGGCGACTGTTACGTTCTCCCGCTGTCCCGACAGGCACGGTTCCCGATGCAAGCCGGCTGCGGGAGCGTGACCAACTGCTGCTCGACACGTTTGCGTACCGGGGCATTCCCGCCGCAGTGACGATGGCGGGCGGCTACGCCCGCCACATCGAAGATACCGTCGACATTCATTTCGCCAGCGTCGAAACCGCTGCCGGCTTCGGCCGCTGAAGGACCGCGCGGCGCAGCGCGCGCGCGTCCGCCCGCCATCTGTCGGTGCAACGGGGCCGTGCGTCGCGGATTGCCGGTGGGTCAAAAGAAATCCCTTGCACCTGCCAATTGCCGTTACTAGAATTAGTGCACGCTCGGCTCTTCAGTCACAATATGTAGTGCAGTCAACCCACGATTGCTGGGGAAGGCGAGGGGTGATCACAATATGTTGTGATCACGGTACAGAGAAAACGGCGTCGCGCGAGCGATGACCCCGACGAATACGATGTAGGAGGCAGGCGCTCATGCAGGTGGTCATGGAAAGTCCCGCAACCGTGGTTGCCCCGATGTTCCCGATCGAAGGCGACGGGCTGACCGCTCCGCGGCTGGCGGAGTACAAGGTGATCCGGCGCAATGGCGCCGTGGTCGGCTTCGAGCCGGGGAAGATCGCAATTGCCATGACCAAGGCTTTCATTGCGGTGAACGGCGGTCAGGGTGCGGCGTCCGCGCGGGTCCGCGAGATCGTCTCCGACCTGACGACAGGCGTCGTCAACGCGCTCATGCGCCGTCAGCCGCACGGCGGCACCTTCCACATCGAAGACATCCAGGATCAGGTGGAACTC
>JAEUMW010000244.1 GCA_016791345.1 Betaproteobacteria bacterium
CTGCAAGGCGTGCAGGGCACGGGCGATGGCTTGCGGCAGGCCGCGCCTTTCCCAGAACGGGAGCACGTAGCTGAAGGCCCAGGCGAGGAGCGCACCAAGCATGGTGTCGGCCAGCCGCTCGCCGATCGGAAAGCCGATCGCGGGCGCGACGAGATGCGCCTGCAGCAGCGCCATGACGGTCGCCGCGACCGCCGTGATCAGGTATCGCTCCACCACGAAGCCATGCGCGACGCCGGCGGCGACCACGAACGTCAGCATCAGCAGGTCGGGCGACGAGACGTGCGAGAGCAGCAGCACGAGCAGGCACCCGAGTACGGTGCCGCCGATGCGCGCGTTGCGGCGGGCGAGCGTCTGCTGCAGGTTGCCCCGCAGCACCACCGCGACACCGAGCACGAGCCACTGCGGATGCCGGGTCCAGGGCAGCAGCAACGCGAAATAGTAGGCGCAGCCCAGTGCGAGCGTGGCGCGCACGGCGTGCCGGAACACGGGCGAATCGATCGAGGCGTGGTTGCGCAGAACGCCGAGCGGCCAGCCCTCCGGCGCGACGAAGCGCTGCAGCTCCGAGCGCGACAGCGGCAGCGTCTCCTGCTCGCCGCGCAGCAGGGCATGCATGCGGTCGACATGCGCCCCGAGATGGCGCAGGCGATTGACGATGGCGGGCAACAGGCGCGCTCGCGCGTCGTCGACCGGCAGCTGCATGTCCCCGAAGACTCTGCCGGTGGTGTATTCACCGCAGGCAGATGGCGACGCGGCGGATGCGCCGCGCAGCAGGACTCGGGAGGCCTCCACGACATCCGCCATCTCGCACAGTTGTGCCCCGAGGCCCGCGCGGATGCGCTGCGCGATGGCGTCGTTGCCCATCAGTTCGAGGTCGAGCGAGCTCGCGAGCAGGATGTCCCGCACGTCGACGATGCGCAGGAGCACGGCTGTTTCGCACTCCGCGCGTGGCGTTTCGGGAGCGGCGAAGAGCAGATCGCGCGCGGTCTGCAGTCGCTCGGCGAGCGCCGCCTCCTCGCGCACCCAGTCCTGCAGGGCGCCGGCCTGGGCCTCACCGGCGGCGCCGCCCAGCATCCTCGCGCGGGAGCGCAGCAGCCGCGCTGTCGCAGCGAGCGCGGCGGCCAGCGCCAGGCTCCGGTAGCGCGGCTGCAGCAGGGTGGCGGCGGCGAGCGACCACGGCAGATAGGTCGCGAGGCCCAACAGGTGCCAGCCCACGGTCGCGAGCGGATCCTGTCCCGGCGGAAAGCCGATCGAGAAGACGATCGACAGCACGGGCGCGAACGAGATCGGCCCGGCGCGTGGCCCCCACGCCAGCGTGAGCATGGCGACGAACACGACGAGCATGATGCCGGCGCCGAGCGCGAGCGCGAACGGCTTGAGCAGCAGGACCACCAGCGCAGCGGTACAGCCCAGCACGCCGGCGGCAAGCACCTGTCGCCACGAACGGCTCGGCGTATCGGGCACGTCGGCTAGGCTGGCGTAGATCGCACCGCAGATCGCGAGTTGCGCCGCGTGCGGATCGGCGCAGGTCCGGAACAGGAGGTAGACGAGTCCGATACCCATGGACACGGTCGTGCCGTTGATGACATGGGCCGGCAGGCGGCGGAGCAGGTCGACGGGGTGCAAGGCGGAGACAGTGGGGCCGGAGCACGCTCAGTCTGGCGGCGTCCGCCTGCGAGTCAAGCGAAACCGGCCACCACCCCTCGCGCGTCGGCGGATCACCTTCGGTTCGAAAGCGAACGCACGCCGCTAAAGGTGCGTCCGGCCCGCGCGAGGCGCTGCTACTCCGCCCGCAGCTGCGGAAAGAGGATGACGTCGCGGATGCTGGGGCTGTCGGTGAGCAGCATGACCAGCCGGTCGATGCCGATGCCTTCGCCCGCAGTCGGGGGCAGTCCGTACTCCAGCGCGCGGATGTAGTCGGCGTCGTAGTGCATGGCCTCGTGGTCGCCGGCTTCCTTCTGCCGCACCTGTTCGCGGAAGCGCTCGGCCTGGTCCTCGGGGTCGTTCAGCTCGGAAAACCCGTTGGCAATCTCGCGCCCGGCGATGTAGAGCTCGAAGCGCTCGGTGATCCCGGGGTGGCGGTCGCTTTCGCGCGCGAGCGGACTCACCTCGGTCGGGTAGTCGATGATGAAGGTGGGCTCGAACAGGAACTGCTCGACCAGGTTCTCGAAGAGCGTGAGCTGCAGCGCGCCGACGCTGTCCGCGTCGCGGATCTCGACGTTCATCGCGGCAAGCCTGGCGGCGAGAAAGCCGCGGTCCTGCAGGTCGGCGTGCGACATGTCGGGGTGATACTTGCGGATCGCCTGGATCGGGGTGAGCCGATCGAAGCGCTTCGAGAAGTCGAGCTCGCGGCCCTGGTAGACGACCTTCGTCGTGCCGAGCACCTGCTCCGCGACGGTGCGCAGCATCTCCTCCGTGAACGCCATCAGGAAGCGGTAATCCTGGAACGCGACGTAGAACTCGAGCATCGTGAACTCGGGGTTGTGGCGAGTCGAGATGCCCTCGTTGCGGAAGTTGCGGTTGATCTCGAACACCTGCTCGAAGCCGCCGACCACCAGCCGCTTCAGGTACAGCTCCGGCGCGATGCGCAGGAAGAGCTGCATGTCGAGCGCATTGTGGTGCGTGACGAAAGGCCGCGCCGCCGCGCCGCCCGGAATCGGGTGCATCATCGGCGTCTCGACTTCCAGGAAGCGCCGCGCGAGCAGGAAATCGCGCACCGCCTGGATGATGCGCGAGCGCTGCACGAACACTTCCCGCGATGCCGGATTCGTGATCAGGTCGACGTAGCGCTGGCGGTATTTCTGTTCCTGATCCGTGAGTCCGTGGAATTTCTCCGGCAGGGGGCGAAGCGACTTCGCGAGCAGCCGGATCGACTGCGCCTTCAGCGTGAGTTCGCCGGTGCGCGTACGAAAGAGCGTGCCCTCGGCACCGACGATGTCGCCCAGGTCCCAGTGCTTGAAAGCTTCGTGGGCCTCCGCGCCGACCGCATCGGTCTGCACGTACGCCTGGATGCGGCCGCTCATGTCCTGTAGCGTGGCGAAGCTCGCCTTGCCCAT
>JAEUMW010000245.1 GCA_016791345.1 Betaproteobacteria bacterium
GAGATACTGGAGGCAAGCTTGGCGGACCGCCGCCAGGCGTGGGAGATGCAGCCGGATGGAACCTACATCCAGTTGCAGCCTGGCGAAGCGACGACCGGTCCGGCAGCCTTCGGTACGCACGCGTGGCTGATGGAGATGGCAAGCCACCGCACACCGGCCTGAGTTACGTGATGCGGAAGTTGGAGCGCTAGAACAGTTTCTTCAGGTACAACGTTCCGAGCGTGATGCAGCCTGCAGCCAGGATGAGCAGCGCCACCCATGCAAACGCTCCGGTGTCTTCTGTTCCAGGGAGGCCGGCCACGTTCATTCCCCAGATGCCGGATATCAAAGTCATCGGCAGGAAAGCAGCGGTAAGAGCGGTAAGGGCATTGAGCTTCTGTCCGGTGTCCTCGGCGACGCGTGCCGCCAGCTCTTCCTGCAGGAGCTTGGCGCGCTCCTGAAGCGCGAGGACTTCCTCGGTCAGGAAGGCGAGGTCGTCGGAGATCGACCGCAGCCAGCCGACCAAGCGTTCGCCCAGTGCCGGCTGGGAATGGATGAGAACCTTCTGCAAGGCCGTCCGCTCGGGCGTAAAGCTGCGCCTCAGCCGAGCGCAGTCGCGCCGCAAACGTCCGAGCAGTTCCCGTTGCTCGGTGACGCGACCGCGCAGCACCTGATCCTCGATCTCGTCAACCTGCTCGTTGATCTCATCCACGAGTTCATGCAGGGCTTCCATACGCAACCCGACCAGCTTCTCCAACAGATCGGTCCCGCTCTCCGCCCGCAGGCCGGCGCGGACTCGGCGCGCACCCGATCCGCCGTCCGCAGCGGATGTTTGCGGGCGGTGAGGAGGAATCGATCGGTGGCATAAGCCCAGAGTGTCGAGACATCCGACGGATCCGAATCGTGCTCGAAGGTCAGATCGCTCATGATGAAAACCAGTCCCTCGACACCGGGTTCGATCCGGCAGCGTTCGTCGTGCTTCTCGACGGCGTCGCGCAGCGTCCGCGGGAGCCATTCGGAGCGGGTCAGCCAACGCAAGGTTCCGGCGTGAGTGGCATTCACGTGCAGCCATACCACCGAGGACGGGTTGGAGATGGCAGCGGCGATCTCGGAGGCGTTCAGTCCCCTGTTGCGGCCGTCCCCGGAAAACTCGAACGCGCAGATAAGACCGTCCTCGGGGATCTCGGCGGAGGTATTGGGTTCGCTATTCATCGTTAATCGGGTTCGAGGACCGAAGCCGGGTGTGGCGCGTTCCTCGACGCACAAAAAGAAGGCCCCCTCCGGAACCCTTTGCACAGTGCCGAAGCGGGGCGTTGCAGATCACGCGACCATCTGAGCTTAACGCGGCTTCGTGACAAGCTCGTTGCAGAGGGATGTCAGGCCAGCGCCGGCGATTGCGTTGCGCGCATTCACACGAACTCAACAATCGCAGTGCAACATGGACAGCGAGGACAACGACAACCTTTTCGTGTCCGCCAAGTTGATGCTTGATTCCTCTCCCGGAGAACCGTCGTGAACACCCCGCCCGCTGTCTTTCCCTTTCAGCCCTTCGCTACCGAGCAACCCGTGGCTCCCGGCACACGCAATCGCGGAGGACTGGATCGAGTACTGGAACGACACCTGTCAGCGCACTCTTCTCACATGGGACGTATTGCGCCGACGCGGCAACATTTACTTCGAGCATCGGGAAAGCGGCAAACCACCGGTGCTCGTGTTCGACTACGAGATGGTGCTCGACGCGAGAGAGTTCTCGGAGCGACCCGTGAACTATGCGCTCGTGCGCATCCTGCCGCCTGACAACGTTGCCACCGACGCGAAGAAGCGTCCCTTTGTCGTCGTCGATCCGCGCGCCGGGCACGGCCCGGGCATCGGTGGCTCGAAGAGCGAGAGCCAGATCGGCATGGCGCTGCGCGCCGGGCATCCCTGCTACTTCGTCATGTTCTACCCGGAGCCGGTGCCCGGTCAGACCATCCTCGACATCGTCGAGGCCGAAGCGAAGTTCCTGCGTCACATCGCCGATCTCCACGCCGAGGCCGACGGCAAACCGTTCGTGATCGGCAACTGCCAGGCCGGCTGGTCGCTGATGATGGTTGCCGCCACCCATCCCGACCACGTTGGCCCGCTTCTCCTGGCGGGCTCGCCCCTGTCTTACTGGGCGGGGGTCAGGGGCAAGAACCCGATGCGCTACAACGGCGGACTGTTCGGTGGATCCTGGCTGGCTTCGCTCGCCTCCGATCTCGGCAACGGACGCTTCGACGGCGCTCTGCTGGTGCAGAACTTCGAGATGCTGAATCCCGCGAACACGTTCTTGCGCAAGCAGTACGACCTCTACTCCAACGTCGACACCGAGGCCGAGCGGTTTCTCGACTTCGAGAAGTGGTGGGGCGGTGTGTTCCTCATGAACAAGGAGGAGATGCGCTTCATCATCGACGAGCTCTTCGTCGGCAACAAGCTCGCGGTCGGCGAGACCGCAGGTCCGGACGGCCGCAACATCGATCTGCGCAACATCCGTTCGCCGATCATCGTCTTCGCGTCCTGGGGCGACAACATCACGCCGCCGCAACAGGCGCTCGGCTGGATCCCGCAGCTCTACGAGAGCGTAGAAGAGATCCGCGCCAACGACCAGACCATCGTCTACTCTCTCCATCCCAGCGTCGGCCACCTGGGGATCTTCGTTTCGGCGAAGGTCGCCGGGCGCGAGACCGAGGAACTTTTCGACGCGCTGGACCTGATCGATGCCGTGCCGCCGGGCCTCTACGAGCTCGTCATCACCGACACCCTGCCTGACACGCCGCACGTCGAGCTCATTACCGACCGCTATCTGTACCGTCTGGAAGCGCGGACGCTCGACGACCTGCTTGCATACGACGACGGACGCGACGACGAGGTCGCGTTCCGCACGGTCAAGCGCCTGTCCGAGAGCAACGAGGACCTGTACGACGTATTCGCGAGCCCCTGGGTGCGCGCTATGAGCAACGAAACGACCGCGGAAGCCCTGCGCGCCTCGCAGCCGATCCGACTCCAGCGTTCGCTCCTGTCGGATCGCAATCCGTGGATGGGTCCAATCGCAGAGCTCGCCGAGATGGCGCGCACGCAGCGAGCGCCTGTCGCTGCCGACAACGCCTTTCTGCGGTGGGAGCGTGTGATGGCGGAAGCGATGGAGAAGTGGCTCGACCTGTATCGCGACTATCGCGACTTCTGGGTCGAAGCGTGGTTCAGGGGCGACACGGGCCTGCGCACCGAGCGCCGCGTGAGCCACTGCTTCCTCATGGACGTCCCTACCCTGCCCGACCTGCTGATCATCACCGACGCCGCGGTGAACATCGCCCCTTCGCTCGCCGCCAAGGTCGACATCGCGCAGAACGCCATCGAGCTCGCCCACGCCATCGGCATCGAAGAGCCGCGGCTGGCGGTGCTCTCCGCAGTCGAGACCGGGAATCCGGCGATCGGGTCGACGATGGATGCCGCCGCGCTCTGCAAGATGGCGGATCGCCGGCAGATCTCGGGGGCGATCATGGACGGCCCGCTCGCGCTGGACAATGCGGTCAGTCTCGAAGCGGCGCGGGTGAAGCAGATCAACTCGGCAGTGGCCGGCCGCGCGAACATCCTGCTCGCGCCCGATCTCGACGCCGGCAACATGCTGGCGAAAAGCCTGACCTTCCTCGCCAACGCCGATGGCGCCGGCATCGTGCTCGGCGCCCGGGTGCCGATCATCCTGACGAGTCGCGCCGACGAGCTCGCCACGAAGCTCGCTTCGCGCGCCGTGGCCGCGCTGGTGGATGCCGCGCGCGCGGTTGCTCCGGTCCTCAGCCCAGTCTAGGGCCGAACGACATCGAACCCGTCGTGCCGCCGTTTCTCCAACGCACGCAGCGCCTGACCGAGCATCAGCGTTATCTCGACGACCTGGGTGCGCTTGCTCGAACGCACTGGCAGAAGTGGCAAGAGGTGTACGGTGCAAACTTCGCGAAGAATCAGGGCGCCCTCGAAGCGCTTGCGCAGGCCTTTGATCCTGCGCGCCGCGTCGGACCTGGGCGAGTACCTGACCGACTCGCGCAGCGGCAGATTCTCTTTGTCGATTGCCTGCGCCGGCGTGGTGATCTCTTCATTCGGCACGAGGAGGTCGGCGCGCAGCCTGTGCTCGCGTTCGACTTCGAAACGATCGTCGACGGCGGCACGCTCGCGTGCCCAGTCAACTACTCGCTGGTGCGGATCACGCCACCGGCAGGCACGTTGCAGCGGGAGACAGGCCGGCCCTACATCATCATCGATCCGCGCGCAGGACACGGCTCGGGTATCGGCGGCTTCAAGGACGAGAGCGAGGTCGGCTGTGCCCTGCGGGGCGGGCATCCCGTCTACTTCGCCGTCTTCTCGCGGCACCCGAAGCCCGGCCAGACGCTCGCCGGCGTCTGCGCCGCCGAGGCCGAGTTCGTGCGCGAGGTGCGGCGCCGCCATCCGCACTCGCCCAAACCCGTCATCATCGGCAACTGCCAAGGCGGCTGGGCCACCCTGCTGCTTGCCACCACGAACCCAGACATCACCGGCCCGATCGTCGCGAACGGGGCAACGCTTTCGTACTGGGCGGGGCAGTCGGGCAAGTTTCCGATGCGCTACCTCGGCGGCCTGTACGGCGGCCTGCTGCCCGCACTCATCACCGGCGGCGCGTGCGATCGGGACGCCCCGATCGCGGCGGGTGAGCGACGCGCCGCTCGGTGATCTGCGGGCGCTCGCGACCGTGCAGGATGCGCTCGATCGCATCGAGAAAGGCGGCTTTTCCGCGGGAGTGGTGCGCATGCTGATCCTGCTTGCCCGCGCCCACGGCACCATCCGTAAGGATCGCCTGGAGCGGTCCAACCGCATGCTCGAGACGGTCGAACCGTTCGCGAGCATCCCGGCGAAGCACAAGACGCGGCTTGTCCACCGCGAGTCGCTGATCGCGAGTTTCGAGCCCGAGGCGGCGCTGCGCACGCTACCCAAGCTGTTCGCGGGCATCGACGAGCGCCGGCGAGCGGTCGAGCTATGTCGCGATGTGGCGGGTCCTGTAGAGGAGATGGGCGAAGCGGTGCGGGAGATGTTCCGGCGCTTCCGGGAAGTCCTCGAGGTCGAAGCCGATTTCGGCGGCAATGTCGAGGACATGCCGTGCAACCTGCGGCCTGACGAGGGAGGGTGCTACCCTTCCTCGCGCAGCAGCAGGAGCAACCGCCGCAGCGCCTGGCCGCGGTGACTCGCCGCGTTCTTCTCTGCCGAGGTGAGCTCGGCGGCGGTGCGTCCGAGTTCCGGCAGCAGGAAGTACGGGTCGTAACCGAATCCGCCGAAGCCGCGCGGTGTCGCCGTCACCTCGCCGTGCCAGCGCCCTTCCGCGATGAGCGGCTCGGGATCGTCGGGGCGGCGCACCAGCACCATCACGCAGTAATAGTGGGCACGGCGGTCGGGTTTGCCCGCCAGCGCCGCGACCAGCTTGCGATTGTTCGCGTCGTCGGAGCGCGGCAGCCCGGCATAGTAGGCGGAGTGGACACCGGGCTCGCCAGCGAGCGCCGCCACGCAGATGCCGGAATCGTCGGCGAGCGCCGGCAATCCGCTTGCCTGCGCCGCGTGCCGGGCTTTGGCGAGCGCGTTCTCGACGAACGTGTGGTGCGGCTCCGCCGCCTCCGGGATGCCGAGCGATCCCTGCGGAATCACGTCGAGTTCGAGCGGCGCGAGCAGGTCGTGGATCTCGCGCACCTTGCCGGCATTGTTGCTGGCGAGAACGATGCGCTTCATGCCGCTCGCAATCTCTAGATGAACCCGAGCGCGCGCTTCTGCGCCGCCACGAGCTCGGCGATGCCTTGCGCGGCAAGGTCGATCATCGCATCGAGTTGAGCGCGCGTGAACGGCGTGCCCTCGGCCGTGCCCTGCACCTCGACGATGCCGCCGCCTGCGGTCATCACCACGTTCATGTCGGTGTCGCAGCCGGCATCTTCGAGGTAATCGAGGTCGAGCAGCGGCACGCCCTCGCGCATCCCCCCCGAAACCGCAGCCACGGCGTCGCGCAGCGGGGAGGCGCGCAGGACGCCCTGGCCGAGCAGTTGGTTGATGGCATCGTGGACCGCCACATACGCGCCGGTGATGCTGGCGGTGCGGGTGCCGCCGTCGGCCTGGATCACGTCGCAGTCGATCTGGAGGGTGCGCTCGCCGAGTGCCGGCAGATCCATCACCGCGCGCAGCGCACGGCCGATCAGGCGCTGGATCTCCTGCGTGCGCCCGCTCTGCTTGCCACGCGCCGCTTCCCGATCGGAGCGCGTGTGGGTCGAACGCGGCAGCATGCCGTATTCGGCCGTGAGCCACCCCTGGTTGCGCCCGCGCAGGAAGCCGGGCACTTTCTCCTCCACACTCGCCGTGCAGATCACGCGCGTGCCGCCGAACTCGATCAGCACGGAGCCCTCCGCGTGGCGCGTGAAGCGCCGCGTGATGACGACGGGCCGCAGCTCGTCGGGGCGTCGGCCGGCAGTGCGTTCTATGGTCATGTCAGGCGTCGTCGGCGCGCGTCGGGCTCAAAGGGGCGGCGTCGGTCCGCAGCAGACGACGGCCTCGCCCGGCGCCAGGGTATCGATCTCGAT
>JAEUMW010000246.1 GCA_016791345.1 Betaproteobacteria bacterium
ACTCTCGAGGACAGTCTTCACCACCGTCGCCCCGCGCGTCGAGCCCGCATACGCGATGCGGCCTGCATGCGCGATCGGGCGAGGTCCTACAGCGGGGGCGCACCGACGCGGTATCGCTGCCCAGCAAGTGCCACGGCGCAACGATGTGATACCCGATGACCTGTTCGACGCCGTGTCCCGGCTCGATTCCCGGCAGGCGTCTCGATCGAGGCGGACGGTCGGCTGAGCATCCAGCGTACGCCCCCTCAACCGCGGACGCGCAGACAAGAACGCGCGACGCGGGGTCAAGCGGCAGATCGGCCGGGGACACAGAATTCTGCCGCGTGCTGCGATGAAACTGCAGCCAGTTCCGCCACTCGCGCTTGCCTAGCCGGAGGACCAAATGCATACACTGACTTACCTGACGCTGGACAGGAATGTCCAGCAGCTTAGCCAGACCGACCTTGACACGTTTGCCGGGCGCATCAGCGGCGGCGTCCTGACTGCGGCAGACGGCGGCTACGAGGATGCACGCAAGGTGTGGAACGGCATGGTCGACCGTCGCCCCGCGTTGATCGCGCGCTGCCTGAGCGTATCCGACGTGCAAGCGGCCGTACGCTTCGCGCGCATGCACCGCATGCTGGTGAGCGTGCGCGGCGGTGGTCACCACATCGCGGGCAACGCCGTCGCCGAAGGCGGTCTGATGATCGACCTGTCCGGCATGCGCGCGGTCAGTGTCGATGCGAGTCAGAGAATGGCACGCGTGGGTCCCGGTGCGCTGCTGGCCGACTTCGACCGCGCGGCCCAGGCCCACGGGCTCGCCACGCCGCTCGGTGTCAATTCCACCACCGGTGTCGCGGGACTTACGCTGGGCGGTGGATTTGGCTGGTTGACCCGGCGCTACGGCCTGACGATCGACAACCTGCTTGCCGTCACCCTCGTCACTGCCGACGGCGAGGTGCGCACGGCATCGCTTACCTCCGAACCCGAACTGTTCTGGGCCGTGCGCGGCGGGAGCGGGAACTTCGGCGTCGTGACATCGTTCGACTTTCAGCTGCATGCCGTGGGGCCACAGGTCTTCGCCGGTCTCGTGGTCTATCCCTTCGCGCAGGCACGCCAGGTTCTGCGCGCGTGGCGGGACTTCACCGCCGACGCGCCCGACGAACTCACGGTATGGGCGGTCATACGGAAGGCACCGCCGCTGCCGTTCCTCCCCGTGTCGGTGCACGGCAGCGAGGTGGTGATCTTTCCGCTGCTCCACTGCGGCGACATCGAAGCGGGACAGCGCGCAGCCGCGCCCGTGCTGCAGTTCGGCGAACCGGTCGGCAGTGCGCTCGGGCCGGCATCTTACGCGGACTTTCAGACCGCCTTCGATCCGCTGCTCGCGCCGGGCGCACGCAACTACTGGAAGTCGCACAACTTCGGTTCCCTCACCGACCAAGCGCTCGATGTCATCGTCGGGCGCGCGAGTCAACTACCGGGACCGGAATGCGAAATCTTCCTGGCCCAACTGGGCGGTGCGATGTCTCGCGTGGCACCCGAGGCCACCGCGTTCGCCAGTCGCGATGCGCGTTACATCATGAACGTGCACGGTCGCTGGTCTGACGCGCGCGACGACGACGGGGTGCGTGCGTGGGCACGCCAGACCTTCCAGGACGCGGCCCCGTACGCAAGCGGCAGCGGCTACGTCAACTTTCTTACGGAAGACGAAGCGGAGCGTGTCGCCGCGAGCTACGGGGTGAACTTTGCCCGTCTGCAGGCCATCAAGCAGCGCTTCGATCCCGACAACCTGTTCCGCATGAACCTGAACATCGCGCCGGCCACCGAACCCGAGCGCCGCGCCTTGTCATGAAAGGTGTGGACGAGCGTGCGCGCGGCGGACCGGTCATGTTATCGGTCGCGCGCGTCCTGGCGCGTCCTGGAGTGGCAACACGCGCGGTGCGCCATACGACGCCGATAGACGTGAGGAGATGAACGATGAACCTGCTCGACGGTGCCGGCTACCCTGTTTCCGGCGCAAACCCGGACGCGCTGGCGGTCTTCGAAACCGCCGCGCACGAACTGCGCTGCTTCATCGGCGATCCAGTGGCCACCGTCGATCGAGCACTGGCGTGCAGCCCCGAGATGGTCATGGCGCATATGCTGAAAGCCTATCTCCATCTACTCGGCACGGAGCCGGCGGGAATCCGTGTGGCGCGTGCCTGCCATGCGGCCGCCGCCGGCTTGCCGGCGAACGACCGCGAGCGCTGGCACCTGCACGCCGTGAGCCTGCTTTGCGCCGGCCGCTGGCGTGCCGCGGGCAGTGTGCTTGAGGACTTGAGTGCGGCCTATCCACGGGATGCGCTGGCACTCCAGGCCGGACACCAGATCGACTTTTTCACCGGCGAGTCGCGCCAGTTGCGCGACCGTGTCGCGCGCGTGCTGCCGGCCTGGAGTCCGGGCGTCCCGGGTTATCACGCCGTGCTCGGCATGCATGCCTTCGGTCTGGAGGAGACCGGAGACTACGCAGGTGCCGAGCGGCAAGGGCGGGCGAGCATCGAACTGGAGCGCCGCGACGGCTGGGGCTGGCATGCGGTGGCGCACGTGATGGAGATGACGCACCGGCCGCGGGCCGGCATTGCGTGGTTGCGCGGGGACGTCCCAGCCTGGTCCGAACGGAGTTTCTTTGCGGTCCACAACTGGTGGCACCTCGCCCTCTATCACCTGGAGCTCGACGAAGTGGACGAGGTGCTGCGCCTCTTCGACGGGGCGCTTTACGGACATCGCTCCGGCGTCGTGCTCGACATGATCGACGCGTCGGCGCTGCTCTGGCGCCTGCATCTTCGCGGCGTGAACGTGGGCGCGAGATGGGAGGCCCTTGCCGCCAACTGGGCGCCGATCGCCACCGCCGGCAACTACGCGTTCAACGACATGCACGCCATGATGGCCTTCGTCGGTGCGGACCGTCCGCGTGCGCAGGCGGCGCTGCTCGAAGCGCAGCGGGAGGCGATGCGTGGCGAAGGTGACAACGCTGCGTTCACTGCGGAGGTCGGTCACGCGGCAGTGCAGGCGATCCGCGCGTTCGGCGAGGGCGACTACCCACGAACGGTGAAGCTGCTGCAATCGATTCGCGGTATCGCACATCGCTTCGGCGGCAGCCATGCGCAGCGCGACGTGATCGACCTCACCCTCGTCGCAGCCGCGTCGCGTGCCGGCGAAGGCGAGCTGGCGGCTGCGCTCGCCGTCGAGCGCCGGGTCGCTCGGAGAGACGGCCCGTGGGTGTTGCGCGACCGCGAGCAGCGCTCCCCCGCGGCACGGGTGGCGGTTGCGCCGGCGAACTGAGCGGAGGGTGACCAGGATGAAACGACTGGCAATCGTGGTCCGCGACGATGCTTACGACCGCCTGCTCACGCCGCTGACCTTTGCCTGGGTCATGGCGAACGAAGGCACAGAGGTCGACATCCTGTTCGTGCTGTGGGCCGTGCGCGTGCTGACTGCGGAAGGCTTGCGCTCGCTCAAGGTGGATGCGAACCATGCCGGGGAGGCGGAGTGGCTGCGCGAGCGCCTGGCGCGCGACGGCGATCCGGTGGAGATTCACGACTACCTGAAGATGCTCAAGGCATCCGGCAGGGTGCGCTTCTACGGATGCCGGCTTGCCGCAGCGAATTTCGACGTCACCGCCGAAGACCTCGTCGCCGAGGCGGACGGCATCGTGGACGCGAGCTGGTTCCTCAAGGAGAAGGCAGTCAAGGCGGAGCATTGCCAGTACTTCTGAGTCGGTGAATTGCCCAAAGAACTCTCACCCGCCAGCGATGCGGCCATGTTGCGTGCCGCCGCAGTAGAACGCTGCCAGGCTGCGTAGCGAAGGCCGCCACGGGGTGGAGACCGAGGTAAGCATGCCGTTGAAAGACCCCTGGGGAGTTTGCGCGAGAAATGCTCATATGCAAGGCGCGCGACGTAGGCCATAGCCGAGCCTACGATGCCAAGGAGCGCAACAAACGCAAATGGGCATTTTTCGTGTCAAACGCGGCTCCCGGAGGGTTCTTCAACTGCCTGCTAGGCCAAAGGGCGTATTGTTACCGCGCAGACGACAGTTGGATCATGAGCACTCCACGGGAGAAGGGACATGAACCTGCGCAGCGGCGGCGAGCCGGGTCGCGCACCCGCTCGAATAATTTTCATCGCCGCACTGTCAGCGGTGCTGTTGATGGTCCTGGTCGGCCCCGCATCTGCCGAGCTGTGTTTGTTTCCAGGTGTGCCGGAGTCCTGCTCGGGTGCCGGCTGCGTGACCGACTTTGGTCGCGACGGTGACGACCAGGCGGGCGAAGATAGCGCGTTCGATCTCGGTCAGCGGCGGGCGCGGGCGAGTGCCGAGGGAGCGGTGGGGAACCAACGGGAGACCTCCGCCGAGATCGGCGTGCGTCTCACGCCGCAACAGTCCCAGACGGTCGAGATAAGCGTGCTCGCCCTGCTCAACGGCGTGATCGAGGGCTGCCACCAGGTTCCCAACAATTTCGGCGACGTCCGCGTGCGGGCGATGCTGCGGGATCTGACCTCCGATACGATCGTGGACGAGGCGGAGCTCTTCCAGCAGACCGAGTCCGGTGACCCGGGTCACTGCATTGTCACGCTCGTTCCGCAGAACCCCTTCAACCCGCCGGGGCCAGCGGTCGTCTCCGGGCCGCTGGAAGCGGGGCGCGAGTATGCCGTTTCGCTGCGGGTGGATACCAAAGCCAAAGGGGTCTTCGCCCATTCGGATTTCTTCAGTGGCAACCGCGGCGTTCGCCTCGAAGCGCTGGAAATCTCGTCGACGGGAACCGCGGCCGACAGCGACGGCGACGGCCTGTTCGACGCCTGGGAAACTGCGGGCATCACCGATTGTTCAGGTGCCCTGGTACTCGATCTGCCGGCGCTTGGCGCCACTCCAGATCATAAGGACATCTTCGTCGAATACGACTGGCTGCCCGGGCGCCTGCCCCGGCAGTCGGCCATCCGCGCCGTCAAGGAAGCTTTCGCAGCGGCGCCGGTCGGCACCGGAGGCACTGACAATCCCGACGGCCAGCCCGGCATCCGGGTATGGATCGACACCGGCAGCCTTGTCGAATCCCCCTTCAATGGTGCCGTAGAAGACGGCGCGATCTTCGGCTCGTGCATCGATGGCATCGACAACGGCGGCGACGGCAAGATCGATGGCGAGGATCCCGACTGTCTCGTGGGAGACAACCTCGGTGGCGGCAATCAGATTCCATTGGCCGATCTTCCCAGCGGCACGAACGTCCCGAAGCTGACGGGGGACGCCGACGGCGACGGCACGGCGGATTTCTACGAGGTCAAGGCCAAGCATTTCGCGGCGGCGCGGCGCCTGGTCTTTCATTATGCGATCAGCGGTATACCGCGGAGCAACGAGGACGGCGCCGGCAGTGGCAGTTGCACCGATGGCATCGACAATGGCGGCGACGGGCTTACCGACGGAGACGACGTGCTCGACTGCTTCGCCGGGGGCCAGGGAGAGAAGGGTGGCAACGACTTCATCGTCTTCCGCGAAGATCCCGGCGCCTTCATGCACGAGCTCGGCCACAACCTCAATCTTGATCACGGCGGGCCGGCGCAGGTGGGCGGCATCCCGGCAACCGGCAGCACCATCAACTGCAAGCCCAATTACCTGAGCGTGATGAACTACAGCCTGGACACCGGCATTTCCCAGGATACGAATCCGGGCCAGGACCTCGACGGCGACGGTGCGGCTGACTTCCTGATCATCGATTTCTCCCCGCCCCGGCTCCCGGGGGGGCGTGCCAAGGCGCCGCTCGCCACGCTCGACGAAGACGCCCTCGACGAAACCGCCATCCTCGATGCCACCGACGGGCAGAGCCAGCTCGTCTTCATCACGCCGTCGGGAGGCGTGCGGACGGCCGCCGTCAATCAACCGGTCAACTGGGACAATGTCGGCGGAGCCACTCAGACGTCGGTTGCGGTCAACGTCAATGCCGGCCCTGCAGCCGACTGCACCGGCAGCCCAGCCGGCGAGACCCTTATCGGCGGGGATGACTGGAGCAATATCGTGCTGCGCTTTGCACAGTTCGGCGACGCCAACGACGGGCCGCGCAATGTGGTCCAGGATCCGGAACCCGACGAAGACGAGGCGCGCCGCATTCGACAGGCGATCAATACGACCGACCTCGGCCTGCAGAAAACGGTAACGCCGGTGCCGGTTGCCGCCGGCCAACCCGTCTCGATCAGGCTCGTCGCCACCAACCACGGTCCCAATCACACCGGCGATGTCGAGGTCGTGGATTTTCTGCCAGCCGGTGTCGAGGTCACCGGACTGCCCGCGATCTGCAGCGAAGTGCCTGCCGGCACGGTGCGCTGCGCGCTGGGCCGGCTGCGCCGAGGCGAAAGCCGGGACGTGACGATCGCGGCCCGAATCGACGCCGATCTCGATTGTGGCGACGAGCAGTTCAGGACGCTGCGCAATCTCGCGACCGTCATAAACCGCGCCGGATCGGACCCGGTTGCGCAGAACAACCGGGCAGAGGCCGACGTCCGCGCGCTGTGTCTGCGCTACGAGTATTCCGCCAAGATAGTCTGCGGCCGCCAGAATGATCCCGACAGTCTGCGGCTCCTGCGCGGGCTGTATGGCACCGCAGTCAACATCCACAATCCCAACGACGAGCGGGTGTTCTTCTTCAAGAAGCTGGCCCTCAGCTACCCCCCGGCCGAGCAGAAGCCGGGAAAGATCTATCCAATCGGAATCGATGGCCTCGACTACGATGAAAGCCTGAAAGCCGACTGCGACGATCTGAAGCGGCGGCTGTTCGAAGGCAAGCTGCCCGGCGGCGTGATCGAGGGCTTCCTGGTCGTGCAGGGACCGCGGTCGCTCGACGTCGAGGGCGTCTATACCGCCGCACCGCTGGCCCGCACCGGCGAGGGCGTCGGCGTGAGTAGCCTCCACCTGGAACGGGTGCGCGAGCGGGATCGCCGCGCCGGACGCAAACCTCTGCCCGATCTCGTCATCGATCCGGACGTGAGTTCCGATCTGGTCTGCACCGGGAGCCATTGCCGGCTGCACCTCGTGTACCGCGTGCGCAATGCGGGCAAGGCCGATGCTGCCGCGTTCGGCGTGCGGATCGTCGCCGGCGAGGAACAGACCCCGCTTGCGGATCAGACGCTGCCCGAAGGTCTCAAGGCTGGTGCCGTCAAGGAGATGTCGCTCCAGGCGGAGTACGAGAAGCGTCCGGGGGCAGACGTGGGGTTGCGGCTGTGCATCCGTGCCGACGCGCCCGCCGGAGCCGTTACGGAGAGCGACGAAGCGAACAACGAGAGGTGCGTCGGGAGCACTTGATCCGCCCTTCCCGATCCATTGCCTTCGGTGCCCTCGAATTTGCAGGCGAGCCGAGTATTTGGTGATGCCGGTGCAGTGGCTTGTCTACCGCAGGCGGGCAAGTCGAGACATATAATCCGTCCAATCTCCAGCCGGATTCGAACCATGCTCGCGACGCTCGAGCAGCACCCCGAGCCGATCACCGCGGCCGCGCTCGCCAGGTTCTCGCACGTGCTTTTCCTGCTGCCCAGGATCGAGTCTGCGCGCGAGGTCAAGGCGCTGCCGGCGGGCGACGTGCTCGCCGGCGTGCTCGAGCGACGGCGGCTGAAGCCGCGAGACCTCGCGGACAAGCCGGTGGCTGCCACGCTGCGCAAGGGTGGGGCTGCCTGCTGGGTGAGCCTCGACACGGGGAAGACGGTGTTCGAGCAACAGACCCTGGTACGCCGCGCGATGCAGCCCCTGCTCGACGAGAAACCGGAAACGCTCGTGATTGCCGTAATGGGCAATGCCGAGGGGCGCCATGCCGCTGCGCTGCGTGCCGTGCAATGTGCGTGGCTCAACGGAGCGGAACTGCCCTCGCGCAAGAAGAAGGCGGCCGAGGGGCTCGCGAAAATCGTCCTGCACGGGGCGACGCTCGAAGCAGAGCTGCCGCGTCTGGCAGCCGCCGCGGAAGGCAGCCTGCTGTGCCGCGAGCTGACCTTGCTGCCGCCCAACGAGCTCACGCCGGGCCTGTACCGCCAACGCATCCGCAAGCTCGCTCGGGCGCACGGCTGGGAGATCGAGGAACTCGATCTCAAGCGCCTGCGGCGAATGGGAGCGGGGGCCTTCGTGGCAGTGGCGCAGGGCAGCGCCGACGAAGATGCGGCAATCGTTCATCTGCGGCGCCGGGCCGGCCGCCGGCGCCCGCACATCGCGCTCGTGGGCAAGGGCATCTGCTTCGACACCGGCGGCCACAACCTCAAGTCCGCGCAGTACATGCACGGCATGCACAAGGACATGAACGGCTCGGCCGTGGCGCTTGGACTGCTGCTGGCAGCAACGAAGGCGGGCATGGCGGACGGTATCGAGGCGTGGCTCGCGCTGGCGCAGAACCATATCGGGCCACGCGCCTACAAGCAGAACGACGTCGTCACCGCGCTCGACGGCACCACCATCGAGATCGTGCACACGGACGCGGAGGGGCGCATGGT
>JAEUMW010000247.1 GCA_016791345.1 Betaproteobacteria bacterium
TCCTGCCCGTAGATCGAGATGTCGCCGAGCTTGCCCGCGTGCGCCTCGATGAACTTTTCGCTCTGCACGAACATGCCGCCCGAGCCGCAGCAGGGGTCGTACACCTTGCCGTGATGCGGCGCGAGCACCGCGACCAGTGTCTTGACGATGGACGCCGGCGTGTAGAACTGCCCGCCCTTCTTGCCTTCGGCGCTCGCGAACTGGGCGAGGAAATACTCGTAGACGCGGCCGAGCGTGTCCTTCGACTTGGAGGCGCTGTCGCCGAGCGCGATGTCGGAGACGAGGTTGATGATCTGCCCGAGGCGCTGCTTGTCGAGCCCGGGCCGCGCGTAGTCTTTCGGTAGCACGGCCTTGAGGGTCGGGTTGTCACGCTCGATGGCGGCCATCGCGTCGTCGACCAGCGTGCCGATGGTCGGCTGCGGCGCGCTCGCTTTGAGGTGCTACCAGCGTGCCTCCTTCGGCACCCAGAAGATGCTTGCCGCCCGATACTCGTCCGGGTCCTCGGAGTCGGCGCCCTCGGCCTTCTGAGCCGCAAGCTCGGCGTGCATGGCCTCGAAGGCGTCGGAGATGTACTTGAGGAAGATGAGGCCGAGCACGACGTGCTTGTACTCGGCCGCATCCATGTTGTTGCGCAGCGCGTCTGCCGCGGCCCAGAGCTTGGCTTCGAAGCCGACGGTCGCGGCGGAATTGTTAGTCGTCTTGGTTCGCGCCATCTGGAGACAAGCTTCTTGGAATGGGCAGAATGACGGATGCAAGGCCGCGGGGCCGAGTACCCGTAGCGTAAGCTTACCGCACCCGGGGCTCCGGGGATGAGGGTCCACGGTGCCCCAGGGCAGACCCCTGCGTGTGGGGGCGAGCGAACTTATGCCATAGGGTCCGTGAAGCTGGCCGAAGCCCGGTAATCACTTCATCGTTTGCCCCGGCCGAACACGGCTGCTGTTGAGGTGCGGTCACAAATTTGTGACCGCAAGCCCGGTGGGGCAGCGGATGCGGTCACGGTTTGTGACCTTCAGAGCGCTGTGTGACAGCAGTACGACGGCGGACGACGCAGGGCGCAGGAGAAAAGCGCGTCAGGTCGGCTTGTCCGACCACAGCGTCCCGGCAGTCGCCCAGTTCTCGCGTTTGACGTCGTGGATGATGATGTCGACGCTGGCAGGCTCGACGTTCAGGACACGGCAGGTTTCGCTGGTGAGCGCGGCGACGAGTTCGCGCTTCTGCTCCACGGTGCGTCCTTCGAAGAGTTCGATGTGAAATGTCGGCATTGGAGGCACTCCTTCGGGTGATGTCCTGTCAGGTGGCGAAACTCGGATCCTCGCGCTCGACGCTGCGCCGCAGGGACGGCCATTCCAGCTCGCCCTCCGGCGTGCTGTCGTCGATGAGCTGGGACACCGCCAGATCGAGCACGGCATCCGCCGGCACGATCAGTTCGCTGGATGCAGCCATCGCGGCGAGCTGCGTGACGCACGCCTTTTCCAGCGTTGCCATCAGGACGTATGCCTCGGCGATCGTCGCACCGCAGGTGAGCACGCCGTGGTTGTGCAGGATCATCGCCTTGTGCGAACCCAGATCGGCGATCAGGCACTGCTCTTCGGCGGGGTCGAGCGCCACGCCCTCGTAATGGTGATACGCGATGTTCCCGTGGAAGCGCATGGCGTGCTGCGACAGCGGCAGCAGACCACAGCGCAGCATCGACACCGCGATGCCCGCCGTCGTGTGCAGATGCATCACGCAGTTCGCGTCCGGCCGCGCCGCGTGCACGGCGCCGTGTATGGTGAACCCGGTCGGATTCACCTTGTAGGGAGACTCATCGACGATGCGACCGCGCACGTCCACCTTCACCAGGTTTGACGCGCGCACTTCGTCGAAGGCCAGGCCGAAGGGATTGATGAGGTACTGGCCCGGCGCGTCCGGCACCGTGGCCGAGATATGCGTGTAGATGAGGTCGTCCCAGCCGTTGCGCGCGACCAGGCGATAACAGGCAGCGAGGTCGACGCGTGTGCGCCACTCGGCATCGGTCACGTTCATGATTGGATCTCCGTCTTCCCCATGATGCCATTCGGATCAAGGGGCGGGCAAACGACCCGCCGGCTTGGCACGGTGGCAGTTCGCCGCAGAGGCACCGAACGGAAAAACGCCCGCGCGCATGAGACTTCCGGACGTATACCCGCGCGGCACGATCACCGCCGCGCCGCGGCGTCGTCCACACACCGATTGCGCGCGATCGCAACGACCGAGAGCAAACCCAGGGCGCCCGCGATGAGGAGCATTCCCACCGTCTCGGCGGTGCTCGGCCGCTCGCCGAGTTCGATCCATGCCGACAGCACGCCGACCGCGGGCACCGCGAGAGACGACAGCCCGGCGACGCCCGCCGACAACTTGTCGAGGACGTAGAGCCACAGCACCCAGGCGAGCCCGGTGCCGCAGATCGCGTTGAAGGCAAGCGCACCGAAGAAGTAGGCGTTCATCTCGAGCGGCCGGTTGGCCGGTACGATCAGGGCGACGAGGACGAGCAGCAGTGAGCCGAAGAGCATCTGCCACGCGGTGAGCGACAGCAGATCGAGCTGGACGCGGGCACGCAGACGCTTCACGAGCACTGCGCTGGCCGCCCAGATCGCGCCGCTCAGAAGGGCAAGCGCGCTGGCCAGCGGGCGACCCTGCGCCGTCCAGGGTTCGAGGATGAACAACAGGCCGCATGCGGCCGCGGTCACCGCCAACCACTGCAAGCCACGCACACGTTCACCCAGCGCCACCCACGCGAACAGCATCAGCCAGAACGGCATGGTATAGACCAGTACGGCTGTCTTGCCCGCCGCTCCGCTCACCAGCGCCCACTGCAGGAGCGCCGTGAAGGCAGCGGTCTGCAGGAGACCGAGCACGAGTGTCGGGCCGACGGCCACCGGGCGCAGCGGCCTGCGCAGCCAGACGAGCACCAGGAACAGCGTGGCCGCCCCCAGGACCGTGCGCATCGCAGAGAACTGGAAGGGGTCGACGTACGCCATCACCCGCTTCATCACCACGAAGTTGTAGCCCCAGATCAGCGACAGCAGCGCGAGCGCGAGCGCGGCATTGCGCACGCTGGAAGCGTTACCCGACATGAGCATCCATCCGCGGGCGCCGCGCTCCTAGCCTGGGTACGGGTGGTGCGCTGCCCAGTGCCGTGCGATGTCGATGCGACGGCAGACCCAGACCCGCTCGTGGCGTTCGATGTGATCGAGAAAGCGCTGCAGGGCGGCGAAGCGACCCGGACGCCCCAGCAACCGGCAGTGCATGCCCACCGAAAGCATCTTCGGCTGCTCTGCGCCCTCCGCGTATAGCACGTCGAAACTGTCCTTCAGGTATTGCAGGAACTGCTCACCGGTGTTGAAACCCTGCGGTGTGGCAAAGCGCATGTCATTCGAATCCAGGGTATAGGGCACCACCAGATGCGGCACAGCGCGTCCGTCCGAGGTCTCCACGCGCGTCCAGAACGGCAGCTCGTCACCGTAGTAGTCGGCATCGTAGACGAAGCCACCGTGCTCGACCACGAGCCGGCGTGTGTTCGGACTGTCGCGACCCGTGTACCAGCCTTCCGGTGCCTTGCCGGTGAGCCGGCGGATGATGTCGACACCGAGGCGCATGTGCTCGCGCTCGGTCGCCTCGTCCATGCTCTGATAATGGATCCAGCGCCAGCCGTGGCAGGCGATCTCGTGGCCCAGCTCGACGAAGGCGGCCGTCACCTCGGGGCAGCGCTCCAGCGCCATGCTCA
>JAEUMW010000248.1 GCA_016791345.1 Betaproteobacteria bacterium
CCCGCCGGCGTCCGTTTGTGACCGGTGCTCTCACGCACGGCCCGGGCTGGCTGTGGTTGATCGCGCTGATGACGATCGGGTCCGTCGCAGCTGCCGCACTGGTCGTGAATCCGGTCTCCGCCCTGTACGTTTTTCTCGGCGCGTTCTTCTACGCCATCGTCTACACCGTGTGGCTGAAGCGCCGCACGTGGTGGAACATCGTGATCGGCGGCCTAGCCGGAAGCTTCGCGGTGCTGGCAGGCGCGGCAGCGGTCACGCCGACGTTGAGCCCGGAGGCGCTCTGGCTCGCGGTAGTGCTCTTCCTCTGGACGCCGCCGCACTTCTGGAGCCTCGCCATGATTCACGAGAAGGACTACGCGGCCGCTGGCGTGCCGATGCTGCCCGTCGTCTTCGGCTTCGAGCGCAGCGCGCGCATCGTCTTCGCGAATACCGTGCTCCTGGTCGCCGCGTCGATCGTCCCGTTCTGCTATGGCATGGGCTGGATCTATCTCGGCGGCGCCGTGCTGGCCGGGGGCTACTTCCTGCGCAAGAGCCTGCGTCTCGCACGCGCGCCGAGCCGCGCCACCGCCGCGCAGGCGTTCGGAGCGTCGCTCGTGCATCTTTCCGTTCTGCTCGTCGCGGTGATGGTCGACGCCGCCGTGGGATGAACGCCCGCGCCGCAGCGGTCGCCGCCATGCTCGGCCTGCTCGCGGTGCTCTCGACGCGAGCATACGCCGAAGAAGGTGCGAGCGCCGGCGGCTCGCCGCTGGACGAGCGCAAGGCACTCGCGTTCAGCCAGAGCGTGATCGGCAAGCCGATCGGCGATTACTCCTTCACGGATCGCGACGGGCAGTCGGTGCGCTTCTCGCGTTATCGCGGGAAGCCTCTGCTTGTGAGCTTCATCTACACCGGCTGCTTTCAGGTCTGTCCGACCACCACGAAGTTCCTTGCGAAAGCCGTTGCGGCGGCGACCGACGCGCTCGGCGAGGGCAGCTTCAATGTCGTTAGCATCGGATTCAATCTGCCGTTCGACACGCCCTCGGCCATGCGGACGTTCGCGAAGCAGCAGGGCATCACCGCTAAGAACTGGGAATTCTTGAGTCCGGATCCGTCGTCGCTCGAAGACCTCACGCGCAACTTCGGGTTCCTCTATTACTCCACGCCGAAGGGCTACGATCACCTGATCCAGGTGACGCTAGTCGATCCGCAGGGTCGCGTGTACCGGCAGATCTACGGCGATTCCTTCGATCTGCGGATGCTGGTTGCGCCGCTGAAGGAACTCGTCACCGGCACACCCCCGCCGCTCGGCGACCTCGCGGCGTTCGCGGAGCGCGTACGCATTCTCTGCACGGTGTACGATCCGGCTTCGGGTCGCTATCGCCTCAACTATGCGGTCGTGATCGAGCTGCTCGTCGGCGCCGGCATCATCTTGTTCGGGCTCCTGACCCTTCTCTGGGAGTGGCGCAAGCACAAGCGTGCGGCGGCATCGCACGGGGGGTAGTGTTTGGCGGGCTGGCGCCGCTGGGCCGCGTTTCCAGACCCAGAATCGATCGGTTCGGGGATGGCGAGGTTGCGACAAATCTTCCTCGCAAGAGGATCGTTGATCTCCCTGTGGCGCGTTACTGCGCTGCGTGTGTTCAGCGTAGGGTGTGCGCCATCAGGGTCGACCATTCTTCCCGAAAAAGACTGCAACGCTGTGCGATGAGGTACCGCAAGAGATCACGAACGCTAACCTCGGCGAGGGCTGTGGCGAGGTCGCGCTGCCGTATGCGCTGGCACGCAAGTATCCGAACGCCGGACGCGAATGGGCCTGGCAATACATCTTCCCGTCGGGCAACCGATCTATCGATCCCCTCACCGGCGTCATTCGCTGCCACCATCTCGATCCGCAGACGATCCAGCGCGCGCGATCCGAAAAGCGGCACGAACCGCGGGCATCGACAAACCCGCGAGCTGCCCCACGCTGCGCCATTCGTTCGCGACCCATCTGCTGCGCGGTGGATACGACATCAGGACCGTGCAGAAACTGCTCGGCCATTCCGACGTGAGCACGACGATGATCTACACGCACGTGCTCAACCGCGGCGGCAGGGGTGCGCAGTCCGCTCGACCTGGGGCGTTGTCGCCTTTACCCAGATACAGCCTCGTTCGCTGACTGACTGCATTGCGCCCCCGCGGGCAGCAGTGCCGCCCGCGTTGATTCATATCAATTTCAGGCGCTGTGCGCAGCCTGTAGCATCCGATCGGACGCCAATGCCAAGTGCTTTTGGCCCGCGTCTGCCAACGAGGACATCCCCGATTGCTTAGAGCGATTCAGCGCGCCGGACAGTGGTTCTTCCTCAGGGTCGAGTCGGTCTTCAACCTCGCCTTCGGCGACCGGCTGAACCCGCTGTACTATCTCGGCCCGATCAGTTACTTCATGTTCTGGATCGTGGTCGTCACTGGCCTGGTCGAATACATCTTCTTCAAGACCAGCGTCAGCGGTGCATACTCGTCGGTCGAAGGGCTCACGGCGCAATGGTGGT
>JAEUMW010000249.1 GCA_016791345.1 Betaproteobacteria bacterium
CGCACGGTCCTGCTCGCCGCGATCACCAAGGGTGACGTACAGCAGACCCTGCCGATCGAAGACGAGCCGCGAGCCGAAGTGCCGGCTGGTGCTCGAGCGCGGTTCCTGGCGGAAGATCACCTTCACGTCTTCGAGCCGCGCCGCACCCTCGGCTTCGACGAGTCTCGCGCGCGCGACCTCGGTGCTGTAGCCACCGGACCCGGCGCCGGTATAGGAGAGGAAGAGCACGCCGTTCCTGCGGAAATCGGGATGCAGGGCGACGTCGAGCAGTCCGCCCTGACCGCGCTCCACCACCGCCGGCACGCCCGCGACCGGCTGCGCGACGAGCCTGCCGTCGGCTCCGACGATGCGAAGCCGCCCCGGGCGCTCGGTCACGAGCATGCGCCCGTCGGGCAGGAAGGCGAGACTCCACGGGTGCTCCAGCCCCTTCGTCAAAGTAACGACGCGCACCTTCTCCAGAGCAGTCGATTGCACCACGCTTTGTGCAGCCGCCGGTACGACGAAGACGATGCACGTCGCGAGAGCGGCGAGCAGGTTTCGGGAAATGCGGTTCATCGGTACGTCCGTGCGTCAAGCCTGAAGTCCTGTCGGAACCGATGGCGCGCGCGGAGTTCCCGCAGCGGCCGGGCGCGATGTCGGTCTGCGGTGTTCTCGGCGCACCTCGATCGGCGGGATCTCCGGCAGAGCCGGTAAGATTCGCACCTTGCATGTCGAGGGAAATTCCGATGCTCTACAGATTTGCCGTCCTGCTGATTGCCGCGGCGTTGTCGGGCTCGCTCTCCGCCTGCTTCGGCGGCGGCACCCGCGGACCGCAGATGCTCGCCGTCCAGGGTGCGCTCACTTACGCCGATGCGACCGCCCCGCCGCCCGAGACCCGCGCGATCGTCGAGATGCGGGACGCATCGGCGCACGATGGCAAGGTGCTCGCAGAGCAGCGCATCGACCTGCAGGGGCGGCAGCCGCCCATCCCGTTCGAGTTCAAGGTCGAGCGCGGGAAGCTCGTCGACGACAAGCCGTACGCCGTGCGCGCCGCGTTCCACTTGCGCGGTCGACCGACTTGGGTCTCGGATGCGGTGACCGTCACGTCACAGGCGGGTCCGGTCGACGTCGGCGTGCTCACGCTGAAGCCGTACACGGCGCTTGCCTTCGCGAGCGAACTCGAGTGTGGTGCGGAGCAGGTGACGATCGGCATGGCCGGCGATGTGCTGCGGCTCACCGCGGGCGATCAGTCGTTCGACATGCGGCCGCTTGCGGGTGCGAGTGCGTCGGGATCGAAATACGAGGCCGTGAGTGACCCCGTGACGACGCTCTGGAGCCACGGCGACGAAGCGCGCGTGATGCTCAAGGGACGCGAGCTTCCGCCGTGCACCGTCGCCGGCAGGCAAGCGCCGTTTCGCGCGACCGGCAACGAACCGGGCTGGCGGCTCGACATCGATGCCACCCGGATGAGCCTGCTCGCGCACAACGGCAAGACGCGCTTCGTCGCGCCGACCCCGCGCGCCGTCGAGTCGGACGGGACGCGGAAGTACAGCAGTCGCCAGGGCGGCAGCGACATCACCGTGACCATCAGCCGGCACCCCTGCACCGACACCATGACCGGCATGCCTTATCCGCAGAGCGTGGTCATCGTGTTCGACGGCGAGACCATGAACGGCTGCGGCGGTGATCCGGCGGTGCTCCTCACGGGCGCCGAATGGGAGGTGACGGACGTCACCGGTATCCGCTTTGCCGACGGCGCGCGCGTGACCGTGGGTTTCGGCGAGGACGGCAAGGTCGCGGGAACCGGACCGTGCAACCTCTACACGGCGCAGTACGTGCTGACCGGCGAAAGCTTGACCATCCGCAAGGTATCGACTACCCGGATGGGATGCGAGGCGCAGACGCAGAAGCAGGAGCAGGCGTTCCTCGACGCGCTCACCAAGGTCCAACGTTTCGAGATCGCGGCCGACGGCGCGCTGCTGCTGCACACGAGCGACCAGCGCACGATCACGGCGCGGCGGGGTTGACCGGCGGCATGGGCCTGGCGCTAGGCAGACACCACGGCAGCGGCCTCGTCGCGCGTGTAGAACTCACCGCCGCGGACAAAGCCTGAGATCAGCGATCCCTTGACTGCAAGCACGCGACCGGACTCGGCGCGGGACGTCACCACGTCGTTCGGCAATCCGTCTAGGATGTGAAACGGGGCGGGGCTGCCGTCGAGGAACCGTGCGCGGTAGACGATGCCGGTGTCGTCGTCGCGGAACGCTGGGCGAAAGCCGAACTCGCCATTTTCCTCGCTGCAGCCGCCGCTGCCGCGGTAGGTATCGGACTGCGCGCGCAGGTCAGTGTTGGTCCAGGAGCGATGAGGACCACCGCGAACCGTCGAGGTCATCTGCTGGCTGATCGGGTTCATGGCTGCCTCCTTCGCGGTTTCGCACTTCAGTGGAAGGCAGTGTGCACGCTGCCGGTCACGGGGCGGTCAACGAAACTTCACGTTTTCGTCCTCTGCCAGAGAAGGGCGTTGCTTACGGTCGTCGTGCTTCGAGGCGATAATGTCGCCTGTGTTGCAACCGTGAAATCAACGGAGGGAGAAACTCGTGTCGAGTGTCGGTTATCACGAATCCGTATCGGAGCTGTCGGACGAAACCCAGGACATGCATCGCGCCATCGTCTCGCTGATGGAGGAACTGGAGGCGGTGGACTGGTACAACCAGCGCGCGGACGCCTGCAAGGACGTGGATCTCAAGGCGATCCTCGAGCACAACCGCGACGAGGAGAAGGAGCACGCGGCGATGGTGCTCGAATGGATCCGGCGCAGGGATTCCACCTTCTCGCAGGAGATGAAGGACTATCTCTTCACCGACAAGCCGATTGCCCACAAGTGATGTGAGCGACGGGGCGGAGCAGCCCGCCGTCGATGCCCTCGTATTCGATTTCGGCAATGTCGTCGTCGACATCGACTTCGGGCGGGCCATCGCCGCGTGGGCGCGGGCGGCCGGTGTTTCCGCGGAGGCACTGGCGCCGCGCTTCACTTACGACGCATGCTACCAGGCGCTCGAAGTCGGGGCAATCGACGGCGCGACTTACTTCGCCGCCTTGCGCAGGACACTCGGGGTCGCGCTGAGCGACGAACAGCTGCTCGAAGGCTGGAATGCGATCCTCGGCGAACCGCTGCCCGGCATCGACCGTCTCCTGCACGCGCTGGCTCCCGAGCTACCGCTCTACGTGTTCTCGAACACGAATCCGATGCATCACGCCTGGTGGTCGGCGCACTTTCGCGACACGCTGCGACCCTTCTCGGCGGTGTTCTGCTCGTGCGATCTGGGCCTGCGCAAGCCTGCGCCGGAGGCATTCCTGCGGGTGGCGGAACGCATCGGCAGGGTGCCCGCGCGCATAGGTTTCTTCGACGATCTGGCGGAAAATGTCGAAGGTGCCTGCAACGCAGGCCTGGCCGGGTTCCGGGTGACCTCCGTCGCGGACATGCGGCGCGTCCTGATCGAGGATCTGGGGGTCACGGTCCCGGTGTGATCCGGGTCTTGAGCCAAGGAGGAAGGATCATGGAAGAAAAGCGCGAACAGGACTGGGATCCGCGGTCGGAGGCAGTGATGCGCGACCAGCGCGCGGCGTACGACGCCATGCGCGAGCGCTGTCCGGTGGCGTTCAGCGATTATCTGCAGTGGTCGGTGTTCCGGCACGAGGACGTGATGCGGGTGCTGAACGACCACGCCGCTTTCAGCAGCGCGACGTCGCGACACCTGTCGGTGCCGAACGGCATGGATCCGCCCGAGCACACCGCGTACCGCCGCGTCATCGAGCCCTACTTCACGCCGGCGCGGATGCAGGCGTTCGAGCCCGTCTGTCGCAGCATCGCGGCCGATCTCGTGCAGCGGTTGCTGGGGCGTGAGGCGGTGGAGGTGATCGCCGATCTCGGCCAAGCGTTCGCCGTGCGCATCCAGTGTGCCTTTCTCGGCTGGCCGGCGGACCTGCACGAGCCGCTGCGCGTGTGGACGCGCAAGAACCAGGAGGCGACGCTCACCCAGGATCGCGAGGCGATGAACGCCGTCGCCCGTGAGCTCACCGGTTACGTCGAACAACTGCTTGGCGCGCGGCGCGAGCGCGCCGAGCGCGCGCCGGACGACATCACCACGAGCCTGCTGCACCTCCAAGTGAACGGCAAGCCGCTGCGCGACGGGGAGATCGTGAGCATCCTGCGCAACTGGACGGTGGGCGAGGTCGGCACGATTGCGGCCTCGGTCGGCATCCTCGCGCACTTCCTGGCGCAGGAGCCCGATCACCAGCGCGAGCTGCGTGCACAACCGTCGCTCCTGGCGGCGGCGATCGACGAGATCCTGCGGCTGCACGGGCCGCTCGTAGCGAACCGCCGCATCACGACGCGTCCGGTGGAAATCGGCGGCCGCAAGCTGGAGGCGGGCGAGCGCCTCTCGCTCATCTGGGTCTCGGCCAATCGCGATGGGCGAGCCTTCGACGCACCGGACACGTTCCGTCTCGATCGCGATCCTGCGCAGAACCTGCTGTACGGCGCCGGCATCCACGTCTGCCCGGGTGCGCCGCTCGCGAGCCTGGAGCTGCGCGTGCTCATGGAAGAACTCCTGCGCCGCACGCAGCGCATCGAACCGGTGGCCGGCAAGCCGCCGACGCTGGCGGTCTATCCCGCCAGCGGCTTCTCCGAGCTGCCGCTGCGCATCACCTGAGCCGGGTCACTGGCGTCACCGAGGTCGCGACGCGGCGGCGTGAGCTTCGCCCAGATCAGGAGCGGAAGGAGCAGGAACGAGCCGGGAAGGATCAGCAGCACGATCCACAGGGTCCAGCGCGCGCCGGCGGGCACGCGTCGCGCGCGCTCCTCCATGGAATCCGTCAGGCGTTGCAGCAAGGCTTCCACGTCCCCGTCTCCTTCGGCTGGGGGACCCGCGCTGTGAGCGGGTCGACGCTCTCTTCTACGCGCCGCATTGCAGGCTGGATGCACGCGCGAGCGCGACGCCAATGTACGCGGCAGGGCCGAGCCCCGCCATCGGGCACTCGCTCTAAGTCGAAGGATTAGGACTGCCCGAGCTTTTCCCGCAGCAGCGTGCGCTCCAGCTCTGCCGCCGCGCGCACGGAGAAGATCTTGAAGAGCGCCAGATGCGGCAGGTCCTGGCGCATCGGCTTGCCGTCCATGCAGGCGAAGTGGCCGATGATGCGGCCGGTGGAATCGAACATGGGCACGCCGATGTAGCTGTCGCGGTCATACTGCTTCTCGTCCGGCCATACGTCGCACACCCCGGTGGGGCAATAGACGATCTCCTTGCGCTCGATGACCGCGCCGCAGGACGTTCCCGCGAGATCGTATTCGAAGTTCTCCCAGAACTCGCCGTTGGAGTAGTACGCGAGCGTGCGCGCCCTGGTTGGCGGATCGTCGGGGCAGTAGCACACGAGATTGTCGCGGGTGTGCAGGATGGCCGACAGGTTCTTCATCAGGGCCTGGAAGAAGTCCATGCCGGATACCGACGACAGCCCTTCCGCGCCCTGGATGAGCGCTTCCTCGAGCTCCTTTCGCGCGTGGATGTCGTTGTCCATGACCAGCACCCGGTACGGCGTGCCGCTCGCGTGGCGAATCGCGGTGCCGCGCGAATGCACCCAGAGGTAGCGGTCGTCGGCGTGCCGCAACCGGTACTCCGCCTCGAAGTGCGGCGTCAACGCCTGCAGGTGATTGTCGAGGCGCGTGGCGACGGCGTCGCGATCGTCAGGGTGCAGCAGGCGCTTCCAGGCATCGATGCTGGCGACCTGTGCGTCGAGATAACCCATCATCCCCTTCCAGCGCGGCGAGAACAGCGTGACGCTGGAACGAATGTCCCACTCCCAGGTGCCGTCGTTCGCGCGCTCCACGACCAGCGCATAGCGGTCCTCCAGTTCGCGCAGACTGACCTCCAGACTGCGCTGCTGCGCCGATGCCGTGGCAAGCCGGGTGTCGGCCTCGCGGCTTAGCGTCTGCAGGCGCGCGATCCCGGCAGCGAGGGCACGCAACTCCGCCGGCCCGGACGCCTCCGGTGTCGCGGCGAAGCCCTCACGTGGGAGACCCTCCACCGCAAGCTTCAGCCACTGCAGGGGACGCAGGACGTAGCGTTCGACGGCGAGCGCGCCCACCACCAGCAGAACCGCCAGCACGGCAAGCGGCACGCCGGCGGCGATGGGCGCGTCCAGCCCGACAAAAAGCGTGTAGGCGCCCCAGAACAGCAGACAAAGCGCAGTGGGCAGGAGCAGGGTGGTCCGCAGGCTGGTCATGGTGCACTCCTCCGGCATCCGCACGGGATTGGCCTGCGGGCGACCGCGCGATTATAGGCGCTGCGTCGGCTGCCGGCACCTCGTCACCGCAGTGCCGACCGGGCGCATTGACACTGCCTTCCCGGTTTTCGAGAATACGGATTCGTGTCGATGCCGACGTCAAGCGCGGGGACGCGTCGACCCAACACCAGGAGAATGATTCATGGCGCTCGTTCGTGCCAACGCCACCGCGATCACCCTCGATCCGACCGAGCTCGATCTCGGTCTGATCGCCACTGGCGGTCTCACCGGCGGCGGAGCGGTGCTGTCCCCACCCACCGTCTTCGGTGCGACGCCGGCCGCGCTGCAGCTCGAATACAGCGTGAACGGCGGCGCCGGTGGCAAGTACATCTGGAATCTGATCGGCACCGGCCTGACCTACTCCCCGGCGTTTCTGCCCAAGGGCTTCCCGGCGCCGGACATTACCGGCGGCACGCTCACCGGTCTCTTCGACCAGATCAACACGACATCCGCCAGCATCAACATCAGCAGCATTTCGCTGCCGGCTGCGACCTTCTGGTCGCAAGTCAAGGCCGACGACAATCTGGGGATCCTGACGAGCATGCTCGCCGGCGACGACACCATCGTCGGCTCCAACCAGCAGGTGAACGCGGCGGGTCAGCCCATCGGCGATCACCTGTTCGGTTATGCCGGCAACGACAACATCAGCGCCGGGGCCGGCTTCGACATCCTGAACGGCGGGTCGGGCAACGATTTCCTCGACGGCGGCCCCGACACCGATCAGGCGGTCTACGGCGGTGACGCGGCGCAATACCACATTGTGACTTACGCCGGCACCACCGGTGTCGTGGCGAATCCCGCCTTTTCCGTGGAAGGCGTCGACAAGCTGGTGAACATCGAACAACTCGCCTTCGCCGGTCAGACGGTCGCGACACCCGGCGACAATTTCAGCCCGCTCGACTACATCGCGTCGTATGCGGATCTGAGCGCGGCGCTCGGCGCCAATGCGCAGGCCGGCTTCGACCACTATCTCTACGCCGGGGCGAACGAAGGCCGCACGGTGAGCTTCGACGGACTCGAATACATTGCGTCCTACCCCGACCTCATCGCGGCATTCGGTGCCAACGATGCCGCCGGCGCCGCCCACTACATCCAGAGCGGTGCCGCGGAAGGACGCCACGTCACCTTCGACGGCCTCGAATACATCGCCTCCTACGCTGATCTGATCCAGGGCCTGGGCGTCAATGCCGATGCCGGCACGCTGCATTTCATCACGCACGGCGCGGCGGAACAGCGCACGGTGATCTTCGATCCGATCTCCTACGAGCTCGCGAATCCCGATGTCGCGGCCGCCTTCGGCGGCGACCTGCTCGCCGCAACGGTGCACTACATCACGACCGGCTTCTACGAGCACCGCCCGATCGCGTAGTCTCTGGCGCTCGACGACTACGTGTTCACGAACGTAACGAGATCGTCGAGCGTGCTGCCCGTGGCGTCCGGTGCGACACCGAGCGCCTCGGCGGGCAGGTGCATGCGATTGATCCAGATCGTCGGGTATCCGAACCACTTGGCGCCCGCCGCGTCCCAGCCGGCAGAGGCCACGAAGGCGATCTCTTCGCGCCTCAGGCCGAACGCGTCGACTCCCAGCCGATAGGCGCGCGGATCAGGCTTGTAGCTCCTGACCCGGTCGGTGCTGAGATGGTCCTCGAAGACGCCTTCGAGTTCCGCGCTGCGCACCGCGGCATCGAGCATCTTCGGTGTGAAGTTGGAGAGGAAGGCCATGCGCATGCCAGCGTCCTTCAGCGAGCGCAGGGCAGGCGAGGCGTCGGGCCACGCCTTGAGCGTGAGATACGCGTTCATGAGGTCGGCGCGCTTCGCAGGTGTGAGATCGAGCTTGAGCGATGTCGCGGAAAACACCAGCGCCTCCTCCGTCGCCTGCCAGAAATTCGCGTATTGCCCGGCGAGCGCGCGCAGCCACTGATAATCGAATTGCTTCGTGCGCCACAGGGCGCTCAACTCGGCACCTTTCCCCGGAAAAAGCTGCTCGGCGAGCGCGAAGATCGGGCGCGGGTCGAAGACGGGGAAGGCATCGAACGCAATCGCCTTGATGCGCGGTCGAGAGGCGGAGCGAGCGGGCGTCGGCAGGGCGCTCGTGACCACGGTTCCCGCGAACAGCCTGAGAAAATTCCGGCGCTGGATGGACATGGAAGGAAGCCCGAAGAACGGTGACGCTGGATCTCCGACCTTGGTCACGTTGCAGTTGCTCAGCGCATCACTGTTGCCACGCGCACCGCGGACGCAGATCGTGCTGCCGGTTCCGGCGCCGCTCCGGTGATGAGCCGCGTGCCGCTGCGCAGCGTCAGGTACGCCCAGAACCAGTCCAGGATCACCGAGAAGCGGTTGCGCAGTCCCACCAGCAATGCCACGTGCACCGCACCCCAGAACCACCACGCCACCGCTCCGGCCAGGCGCACGAAGCCGAAGTCGGCGACCGCCGCCTTGCGCCCGATGGTGGCGAGGCTGCCCAGGTGCCGGTAGGCGAAGCGCTGCGGTCCGCGTCGCCCCATCACCCGGGCGCCGATGACGCGCGCGACGAACTCGCCGCCCTGCTTGGCGGCCGGGGCGAGTCCCGGCACG
>JAEUMW010000250.1 GCA_016791345.1 Betaproteobacteria bacterium
GAGCGGTTGCGCACCCAGCCACGGACGCCCAGGCGCATCGCGGCGTTGACCATGCTGACGCGATACGCGACGCCCTGCACACGACCCGAGATGACGAGGCGTCTGCAGATCGTTTCTGCGCTCATGAGTGAGTTTCGTTGAGACGGGATCGGGCAACTCGTCTAATATCGGGGCCGGTCCAACGGTGTGTCAAGGAGGAGGCCTTGCCATGATCGCGTCGCTGCTGCGCGTACCTGCCTATGTGACGCTGCTGTTCGCGGTGTCACTCACTGCTCGCGCTGATGACACGGCGAAGCCCTGGCCGCTCAGGGTGCCCGACGAGTCGACGATTCCTTCCGGGCCGATGGGCGACGCGGTTCGTCTCGGCCGCAACGTGGTCACCGACACCCAGAATCACGCGAAGGGCTACGTGGGCAACGGCCTCAACTGCACCTCCTGTCATCTGAACGGCGGCACCGTCGCTTGGGCATCGCCGTGGATCGGCATATGGGGCGTGTTTCCCGAGTATCGAGCACGCAACGCGAGTGTGAATCCTCTGCAGGAGCGAATCAACGACTGCTTCCGCCGCTCCATGAACGGCAAGGCACTCCCCCTGGACAGTCCCGAGATGATCGGCGTGCTTTCCTACATGTGGTGGGTGTCACAGGGGGTGCCGACCGGCATGAATGTCGAAGGGCGGGGCTTCAAGCGGATCAAGGCGCCTGCCAAACCGGATCCGGAAAAAGGCAAGGCGATCTACGCGGAAAAGTGCGCAGTCTGTCATGGTGCAGCGGGAGAGGGCATGACCAAGCCTGACGGGGGCTACCTGTTCCCGGCGCTTTGGGGACCGAAGTCGTTCAACATCGGTGCGGGGATGGCGCGGCTCAACAATGCCGCCGGGTTCGTCAAACAGAACATGCCGCTGGGTCAGGGCGGTACGCTATCGGATCAGGAAGCGTTCGACGTCGCCGCCTATTTCACCTCTCAGCCACGGCCTGATTTTTCTGGGAAGGGCGAGGACTGGCCTAAGGGCGACCGTCCGCCGGACGCCCGCTACTGATTCGGCGTCGCCTTCTCTCACATTGACAGGAGCATATACGTGAAGGTGATCTCGCTCGCTCGTTGTGCCACTCTTGGTGCCATTTTGATCGTCTCTGGCGGTGCATTTGCCCAGTCGCAGCCTGCTTCGGCCGACGTGAAGGCGGAAGCGGCGCAAACAAGCGACCACCGCCTGACCGGGCTGGCGGCGGTCTACAACGACCGTCTCAACGGTCACAAGACCGCGAGTGGCAAACGTTACGACAAGAAGGCGCTGACGGCCGCGCATCCGACGCTGCCATTCGGCTCGAAGGTGAAGATCACGAACGACAAGAACGGCAAGAGCGTCGTCGTGACCATCAACGACCGCGGGCCGACACAGCCGGAGCGCGTCTTCGACATCTCGCAGGCCGCGGCGAAGAAGCTCGGCATGGGACCGAAGAGCACCGTGCCGGTCACCGCGGAAGTCGTCGGCTAGTCCGCGGTTCCGCAGATGTCCATGCGCAGCGTGCGGCTTCCTTCCGGAGAGACGATCCGGGTGCTCGGTCAGGGCACGTGGCACATGGGCGAGGCGGCCGGGCGTCGCAGGGAAGAGGTCGCGGCGCTCCAGCTCGGCATCGATCTCGGGTTGACACTCATCGACACGGCCGAGATGTACGCCGATGGCTCGGCGGAGGAAGTCGTCGGCGAGGCGATCGCCGGGCGGCGCGACGAGGTGTTCCTCGTGAGCAAGGTGCTGCCACAGAATGCGAGCCGCAGGCGCACCATCGCCGCCTGCGAGGCCAGTCTACGGCGGCTCGACACCGATCGGCTGGATCTCTATCTGCTGCACTGGCGCGGGCCGACACCGCTCGCGGAAACGCTCGAAGCCTTCGCGAAGCTCGCCGGGGCCGGCAAGATCCGCTTTTGGGGCGTCAGCAATTTCGACCGCGCCGACATGCAGGAGCTTGGCGCCGTGCCCGGCGGCGGTGCCGTCGCGACCAACCAGGTTCTCTACAATCTCACCCGCCGCGGCATCGAATTCGATCTCCTGCCCGCGTGCAACCGGCGCGGCGTGCCGGTCATGGCGTATTCGCCGATCGAACAGGGGCGCATGCTCGGCGATGCGACGCTGCAGGCAGTCGCCGCGCGACATGGGGCGACCGCCGCCCAGGTGGCGATCGCGTGGGTGCTGCGCCACGACGGCGTGGTCGCGATTCCGAAGGCCGGCAGCGCAGCGCATGTGCGGGAGAACCGCGCGGCGCTCGACCTGCACCTGACGCCAGAAGATCTCGACGAGCTGGATCGGGCGTACCCGCCGCCGCGCCGGGCAACGCCGCTGGAAGTGCTTTGAGGTGTCGGCAGCGCCGGTGCCTGCCCGTTTCACCGGACTTTCTCTATGATTGACGAGCCGCGGCGGCGCCACGTCGTGGCATCCCATACAGGCTTCGACGATCCGTGAAGAAGATCGCTTCATCCCCCCATTCCTCGTCTTTGCGCGCGAGCGCGCTGTGCCTGCTCGGCGCTGCGGGCTTTGCGCTGTCACCCGCCTCCGCGCCGGGCGCCGACAGCGGGACCTGCGGGCCGGACTCGCCGCCGGCGGTGCTGCGGCACGTGTCCACTTTCGACGAGTATGGTCCGCCGCCCGAGAGCCCCATCAGCGCGAGCTGGCAGGCGACCTACCCGTATGGCGGGTCCTCGTGGATGTCGGGGTTGCGCACGCTGGTCGAACCGACCAGTCAGCTCGCCTACAGCCGGGAGGTGCGGCGCAAGGGGGCCGGGGCGCTGCGCGCGCAGGTCGGCACGGCACCCTGCGATCGCAACGCGGTCATGGGTCAGGGGCAACTCTACCGCGCCGAGGCCGAGATCATGCACGACCGCATCAATTATCCGTGGGACGACGGCAAGTCGTACTGGGTGGGTTTCAGCGTGAACCCGACCGTCGTCCCGGACGGCGTGTGGTCCTTCTTCCAGGTGCACGCGCCGGTCAACAAGGGCGTCAAGGGGCCGGGCAGCAACGCCGTGACGATCGGCCCGCTGATTCGCGATGGCCGGCCCTACTATCGGCTCAACGTCGTCGACGGGGTCGACATGGCGGCGCTCGCCAACCCCAAGCCGTGCGCGCTGTGCGGAACGCAGGAAGTCTGGTCGGCGCCGATGCCACTCGACAAATGGGCGGACTTCGTATTGAACTTTTCCCTGTCGAGCGAGGGCAAAGGCTACGTTCACCTCTGGTACAACGGACGAAAGGTGTATTCCCGCACCGGAATGACCAACGTGCAGCACCTGGACGCAACCGCGACACCCTACGCCATCCGCACCAGCCTGCCGTCGCGCGTCGGCATCTACGGCCCCATGTGCGGTGTTTCCAATCCCTTCCGGGAGGCCTATTTCGACGAGTTCCGGGAAGCGGTCGGGTGCGACGGCTACAAGCTGGTCGATCCGGCGCAGTAGGCGCACCTGCGACTCGGCGTGCCGTGCGGACACCTCCCGGATCTGCCGGCGCAGCAGACGGATACACAGAGGCAGGAGCGACGCAGTCCCGGGCATCGCCCGGCCCCGCGCCATGACGACGACCGCCGCCGCCCGTCCCGAGCATCGCTGACCGCCGCGAGAGAATAACCGCCCCGAGATGTGGATCGTCCAGATCGCCCTGCGCCGACCGTACACGTTCATCGTGCTGGCGCTCCTGCTGCTGATCCTCGGTCCGCTCGTCATCCGCCGCACGCCGACCGACATCTTCCCCGCCATCGACATTCCGGTGGTGAGTGTGGTCTGGAGCTACAACGGGCTGCCCGCCGACGAGATGGCGACGCGCATGATCGCCAACTTCGAGCGCGCGCTCACCACCACCGTCAACGACATCGAGCACATCGAGTCGCAGTCGCTGCCGGGGGTCGGCGTGGTCAAGGTGTTCTTCCAGCCGCGCACGAACATCGACGTCGCCTTGAGCCAGGTCACGGCGATCTCGCAGACGCTGCTGCGCCAGCTCCCGCCCGGCTCGACACCGCCGCTCGTCCTTTCCTACAACGCCTCCAGCGTACCGATCCTGCAGCTCGCGCTCTCCAGCAGCAAGCTCGCGGAGCAGGAGCTCTTCGACCTCGGCAACCAGTTCATCCGCACGCAGCTCGCGACGGTGCAGGGGGCGTCGGTGCCGTTTCCCTACGGCGGCAAGACGCGGCAGGTCATGGTCGACCTCGACCCGGCCGCACTGCAATCGCGGCACCTCACGGCGGCCGACGTCTCCAGCGCGATCGGCGCGCAGAACGTGATCGTGCCAAGCGGCAGCCAGAAGCTCGGCGACATCCAGTACTCGATCAAGCTGAACGGCAGTCCGGTGCTCGTCGACGAACTCAACGATCTGCCGATCAAGACGGTCAACGGTGCCACCGTCTTTGTCCGCGACGTCGCCCATGTCCGCGACGGCTTCCCGCCGCAGCAGAACATCGTCCGCGTCGACGGCACGCGCGCGGCACTCATGACGATCCAGAAGACCGGCAGCGCCTCCACGCTGGACATCATCGAGCGCGTCAAGGAGCGTCTGCCGCTGATCCAGGAGCAGTCGCCGCCCGAACTCGACATCAGCCTGCTCGCCGACCAGTCGCTGTTCGTCAGCGCGGCGGTGGAGGGCGTGATCAAGGAAGGCGTGATCGCCGCCGTGCTGACGAGCGTGATGATCCTGATCTTTCTCGGCAGCTGGCGCAGCACGCTGATCATCGCGCTGTCGATCCCGCTCTCCGTGCTGGCGTCGATCATCACGCTGTCCGCGCTGGGCGAGACGATCAACATCATGACCCTGGGGGGTCTCGCGCTCGCGGTCGGCATCCTGGTCGATGACGCCACCGTCGCCATCGAGAACATCAACTACCATCTCGAGCAGGGCAAGGAAGTGGAGATCGCGATCCTCGACGGCGCACAGCAGATCGCGCTGCCGGCGCTGGTGTCGACACTTGCCATCTGCATCGTCTTCGTGCCCATGTTCTTTCTCGAAGGCGTCGCCCGCTTCCTTTTCGTGCCGATGGCGCAGGCGGTCGTCTTCGCGATGCTGGCCTCCTACATCCTGTCGCGCACGCTGGTGCCCACCCTCGCGAAGTATCTGCTGAAGCCGCACGCGGGCGAGGGCGAACGCGCGCGACCGAAGGGTGCGCTGGCGCGGTTTCAGCGCCGGTTTGAACGCGGCTTCGAGCGCACGCGCAACCGCTATCACGACCTCCTGACGCACGCCATCGCCGTGCGCGGCAGCTTCATTGCGCTCTTCCTGCTCGCCACCGTCGCCTCCTTCCTGCTGCTGCCGTGGGTCGGCCGCGACTTCTTTCCGGACGTCGATGCCGGACAGATCAAGCTGCACCTGCGCGCACCGACGGGCACGCGGGTGGAGGAGACGGCGCGGCTCGCGAACGAAGTGGAGACGGCGATCCGCAGCCTGATCCCGGGCGGCGAGATCGGGCACATCGTGGCCAACGTCGGCCTGCCGACGAGCGGCATCAATCTCTCGTACAGCAACTCGGCGCCGATCGGGTCGTCTGATGCGGACGTGCTGATCTCGCTCACGCCCGAGCACGGCCCCACGCAGAATTACATCCGCACGTTGCGGCGCGAGTTGCCCGAGCGCTTCCCGGGCGTCATGTTCGCCTTCCTGCCGGCGGACATCGTGAGCCAGATCCTCAACTTCGGTCTGCCCGCTCCCATCGACATCCAGATCGTCGGCAACAACTTCGACGCCAACCGCGTGTTCGCCGCGCGCCTGCTGGAGAAGGTACGGCGCATTCCCGGCACTGCGGACATGCGCATCCAGCAGGCCTTCAACCAGCCGGAACTGCGCGTCGAGGTCGATCGCAGCCGGGCGCTCGACCTCGGCCTTTCGCAGCGCGACGTTGCGAACAATCTTCTCATCACGCTGGCGGGGAGTTTCCAGACCGCACCGAGCTTCTGGCTCAACCGCAAGAACGGGGTGAGCTATCAGGTGGTCACGCAGGCGCCGGAGTACCGCGTGGCGGCGCTGCAGGATCTGCAGAATCTGCCGGTCGGCACCAGCGACGACGGCGACACGCAGATCCTCGGCGGCGTGGCGCGCATCACGCGCGGCTTCGGCATGGGTGTGGTGTCGCACTACAACGTCCAGAATACCGTCGACATCTTCGGTGCCGTGCAGGATCGCGACCTCGGCGGCGTGACGGCCGAGGTCGAGCGCGTGATCGAGGAGATGAAGCCGGAACTGCCGCGCGGCTCGCGCGTCGTCATGCGCGGCCAGGCAGAGACCCTGCAGTCTTCCTACCTCGGTCTGCTGAGCGGCCTCGTGCTGGCGATCGTGCTCGTCTACCTGCTGCTCGTCGTCAACTTCCAGTCGTGGACCGATCCCTTCATCATCATCACGGCGCTGCCGGCCGCGCTGGCGGGCATCGTCTGGATGCTGTTCATCACGCACACGCCCTTCAGCGTGCCGGCGCTCACCGGCGCGATCATGTGCATGGGCGTCGCCACTGCGAACAGCATCCTCATCGTGAGCTTCGCACGCGAGCGCCTGGCAGCGGGCGCCAGTGCTTCGCGGGCGGCGCTCGACGCGGGATTCGTGCGCCTGCGCCCGGTGCTGATGACCGCACTCGCCATGATCATCGGCATGGTGCCGCTCGCGCTGGGGCTGGGCGAGGGCGGCGAGCAGAACGCGCCGCTCGGCCGTGCGGTCATCGGCGGCCTGCTGCTCGCAACCGTATCGACGCTCTTCTTCGTGCCGACGGTGTTCGCGGTGATCCACACGCGCCGGCAGGCGAAGGCCGCTGCCGCCGAGGCGGGCGCATGACGCACGAAAGCAGACGGCCACCGCCGACGGGGCGCTCGATGCGCCTGGCGCTCATCCTCGTGGCCCTGCTCGCTCTCGTCGTCGCCGCGGGCGGCATCTACTCGCGCGTCAAGGCGCAATCCGCCCTGCGCACTGCTACGGAAGCGCAGGCGGTGGTCACCGTCGCGGTCACGACACCGCTGCAGGGAGCGAAGATCGAGAGTCTCGTCCTGCCCGGCGACGTGCTCGCCCTTACCGACACCCCCATCTATGCGCGCACCAGCGGCTATCTCAAGCGCTGGACGACGGAGATCGGCACGCGGGTGAAGGCGGGGCAACTGCTCGCGGAGATCGACACGCCCGAGGTCGACCAGCAACTGCGCCAGGCGCAGGCTGACCTGGCGACCGCCGAAGCGAACTTTGCGCTGGCGGAAAGCACCGCGAAGCGCTGGCGCGATCTGCGGCAGAGCGAATCGGTCACGCCGCAGGAACTCGACGAGAAGGTCGGCGATGCGGCCGCGAAGAAGGCACTGGTGGCGGCGGCGCGCGCCAACGTGCAGCGGCTGCGCGATCTGCAGAACTTCAAGCGCGTCGTTGCGCCATTCGACGGCGTCATCACGACGCGCAACACGCAGGTCGGCGATCTGATCGCGCCGCCGGCCGGTGGCAGTGCGAAGGAACTCTTCCGGCTGGCGGACGTGCACAGGATGCGCACGGTCGTGAACGTCCCCGAGCCGTTTGCCAGGAGCATGCGCCGCGGCGGCACCGCGGCAGTCGAGGTGGCGGAACTGCCGGGACGCCGCTTCGACGGCACCATCGCCCACCTGTCGGACGCCATCGATCCGGTCGCGCGGACCCTGCGGGTCGAGGTGTTCATCGACAACGCGAGCGGCGAGCTCTTTCCCGGAGCCTACGCGCGGGTGCACTTCGCGCTGCCGACGGACGAAGCCAAGCTGAGATTGCCGGTGAATACGCTCATCTTCTCGCGCGAAGGCGCGCAGGTCGCGACCGTCGACGGCGACGATCGCATCGCGCTCAAGAAGATCGCGATCGGCCGCGATTTCGGCACCGAGGTCGAGATCGAGAGCGGGCTGGCAGTGACCGATCGCGTGGTGGTCAATCCCCCCGACGCGGTTTTCGATCGGCAGAGCGTGCGTGTCGTCACGACGAAGGCGGACAGCGGATGAGCGCGCGCTTCGCATGGCGGCTCGCGCTGGGCCTCGCGGTCGCCTCTGCCGGGTGCTCGCTCGCACCGGAGTACAAGGTGCCAACGACACCCGAGATCGCTGCCTACCGCGCCGATCCCGCCTGGCAGCCGGCCGCTCCGGCGGATCGCCAGGCCAAGGGGCAGTGGTGGACGCTCTTCGGCGACCCGGAGCTCACCGCCCTCGAAGACGAGCTCATGCAGTCGAGCCTGACCCTGGAGGCTGCGTACGCGCGCTATCAGCAGTCGAACGCGTTGGCGCAGATCGCCCGGGCCGCGCTGTATCCGTCGCTCGATTCCCGGGGGCTGGTGACGCGCAACCGCCAGTCCGAGAACCGGCCGCTGCGCGGCGTGACCTCACCGACGCTGTACACCGATGCGCTGCTGGCGGCGAACGTGTCCTACGAGATCGATCTCTGGGGCCGCGTGCGCAACAGCGTCGCGGCGGCACAGGCGCGTGCCGAGGCGGCGGGCGACGACTTCGAGTCGGTCAGGCTCGGCCTGAGCGCGAATCTCGCCAATGACTATTTCATACTGCGCGGGCTCGATTCGGACATCGCCCTGCTGACCGAGACCGAGGCTGCCTATCGGCGCGCGGTCGAGCTGACGCAGAGCCGTTACGAGGGCGGCGTTGCGCGACGCTCGGATGTCGATCAGGCGTTGACGCAGTTGGAGACCGCGCGCGCCCTGCGCATCGACGCGAACCTGCGCCGGGAGCAGTTGCAGAACGCGATCGCGGTGCTGCTCGGCCGCGCACCCGAACACTTCACGCTGCCACCAGCGCCGCTCGCCCAACAGGTGCCGGCGGTGCCCGCAGAACTCCCGTCGGAACTGCTGCAGCGCCGCCCCGACATCGCTGCGGCGGAACGGCGCGTGGCGGCCGCCAACGCGGATGTCGGTGTCGCGCGCGCCGCCTACTACCCGAGTTTCAGCGTGAGCGGCATCTTCGGTTTCGAGAACGACCGGATCGGTGGCTGGATCAGCGCTCCCAATCGCTTCTGGGCGGTCGGGCCCGCGTTCGCCTGGCCGCTCTTCGATGGCGGTCGCCGTGCCGGGCTCAACGAGGAGGCGGCCGCCGCCTACACCGAAACCGTGGCCAACTATCGCGAGACGGTGATCCAGGCCTATCGCGAGGTCGAGGACAATCTCGCGGCGGTGAGGCAACTCGGCGAGGAGCGCGCCGCGCAGGCCGCAGCGGCCGAGCATGCACGGCAGGCGCTCGTGCAGACGCGCAACCGTTACGCCGGCGGCATCGCCCTCTACCTGGAGGTGGTGGTGCAGCAGAACGCGGCGCTCGCCGCCGAGCAGGCGGAACTCAACGCCCGCGTGCGGCAGTACTCCGCCGCGGTACAACTCGTCAAGGCACTCGGTGGCGGCTGGGAACCGGTGCGCGTCTCGCTCGACGAAACGAAGCCGCTCCGCTGAAAATTCTCTGCTTGATTCCCACGAGGCCGATCGCGCGCAGGACTGCGGCGCCCGCAGGCCCTTACCGCGCGATCAAGCCGCTGTAAGTGGCGCGTAAGGTTGGCGGAGTATGCTGAATATCGCTCGTGCACTTCCCCTCGCACCAAGAGGCGTTTGGTGCTTAGCGGCCCGCTTCGGCGGGCCCTTTCTTTTGCATTTCCCTTGAACTCAGTCGCCGCGCAGCGTACCGCTCGTTGCGAGATTGCTGTAATAGCGGAGCGCGCCCGGGTGGTACGGCAGAAAGCCATTGTGGGAGAAGTTCGAACGAACCGTCTCCGCCGCCACGGGATGGGCCCGGATCAGCACGTCCTGATTGGTAAACACGGCATCGACGATGGCATAGGCCAGGTCGTCGGGCAGGTCCTTGCTGGCAACCGCGAAGTTGTAGAGACCGACCGTGCGGTAACCCCGCAAGAGCGAGGGATACACGCCCGCGGGGATCACGGACGGCGTAAGCTCGGGCATCGCCAGGCGCAAGCTGACGATCTCCTTTTCGCTCAATGGCACGAACCGGATCGCCTTGCGGGCGTCCAGGCCCGACAAGGCGGGGAAGGGGGCGCCGACGGCGGCGGCGAGCGCGTCCAGCTTGCCGGCCAGGAACTGGTCCGCCATCTCATCCCACGTGCCGTGGACCAGTTCCGCCTCGATCTTGAACGTCGCCAGAAACAGCGGCATATAAGTGCCGGCAGTGCCCCCGGCAGGTCCGACGCCGATGCGTTTGCCCGCCATCCCGGCGAGCGACTGGATCGGCGAGTCCTTGGGCACCACGAAAGCGAACGGCGTGTCGTACATCGGGAAGAGCGCGCGCATGGACTGGAAGCGTTTGCCGTGAGTCCAGTCGCCCGTGCCGTTCCAGCCTTGCAGGGCGACGCCCATCGTGACGAAGCCGATCTGCGCATCGCCGGCTTCTATGAGCTGGATGTTTTCTCTGGGACCCTCAGTCGTCTGCTCCGCGACCGGCACGTCGAGGCTGCGCGTGAGCAGCAGCGCAAGACCTTCCCCATATGCGTGATAGGTCCCCCCCGGGGAGGCGGTCGCGACCGTCAGTGAAGGCGGCCAGTTCGGCTCGGCCGCAGGCGCTGTTGCAGGGTAAAGCGCGATCACGGCGGATATGAACGCCCCCACCAGGGCAAGCAGACGTCGCTTCATGACATTCGCTCCTGTATGGCACGGCGGATACCCGTGCCTCGGGCTAGGTCCGTCGATACCTGTCACCACCCCGCTTTCGTTCATGCTCGCACCCGTCGTCAGCCTGCAACCGGGGTTGCCGGTGTCGGCGGCGCGCTGGCTTCGGCCTCGTTCGTGTCGGCGAGCGGGAGAAGATCCTCGTCGTAGTCGCCGGCGAGCACCCGCTGCGCCTTCTCCATGTCGACCGCCCCTTCCCAGCGCGACACCACGATCGTGGCTACACCATTGCCGATCAAGTTGGTGATGGAGCGGGCTTCCGACAGGAAGCGGTCGACGCCGAGCAGCAGCGTGAGCCCTGCCACCGGCACCTTGCCGACCGACGAAAGTGTCGCCGCCAGGGTGATGAAGCCGCCGCCGGTCACGGCCGCGGCGCCCTTCGACGTGAGCAGCAGCACCGCGAGGATGGTGAGCTGATCCCACAGGGTGAGCGGGACGTCCGTCGCCTGCGCGATGAAGATCGCCGCCATCGTGAGGTAGATCGACGTGCCGTCGAGGTTGAACGAGTAGCCGGTCGGGATCACCAGTCCGACCACCGAGCGATCGCAGCCGAGCCGCTCCATCTTTTCCATCATGCGCGGCAGCACCGACTCGGAGGACGACGTGCCGAGCACGATGAAGATCTCCTCGCGGATGTACACGAGGAAGCGCCACAGGTTGAAGCCGGCGAATCGCGCCACCAGCCCGAGCACGACGAACACGAAGAGGAAGCAGGTGATGTAGACGCCCAGCATCAGCTCGCCGAGGGACAGCAGTGTGCCCATGCCGTACTTGCCGATGGTGAAGGCCATGGCAGCGCCGGCGCCGATCGGCGCGAGCTGCATGATCATCTCGATGATGCGAAACAGCACGTGTCCGGCTTCATCGAGCAGCTTGAGCATCCATTCGCCGCGCTTGCCGACCCAGTTCAACGCAATGCCGAAGAGGATGGCGAAGAGCAGCACCTGCAGGATCTCGCCCTTGGCGAAGGCGTCCACCACGGTGCTCGGAATGATGTTCATGAGGAACTCTTCCGTGGTGTGGGTCTTCGCCGCGGTGGCGTAGTTGGCGATGGCCTTGGTGTCGAGCGTAGCCGGATCGGCATGGATGCCGGCCCCGGGCTGGAGGACGTTGACGACGACGAGCCCGATGATGAGCGCGACGGTCGACATCACCTCGAAGTAGACCAGCGCCTTGATGCCGACGCGGCCGACGTCCTTCATGTGGCCCATCTTGGCGATGCCGACGACCACCGTGCAGAAGATGATCGGTGCGATCATCATCTTGATGAGCTTGATGAAAGCGTCCCCGAGCGGTTTCAGCGACTGCCCGACGTCGGGAAGGAAGAACCCGATCGCAACCCCGATCAGGATGCCGACGATCACGCGGAAATAAAGCGTGCTGTGGAACGGACGCTTGCTGGCCATTCTGCTCCTCCTCTTGATTTTTTCTTTATTGCGCTCTCGCCCGCACCCTACTCCCGGCGTTCGCGCGATTCAAGACAAACGCGAAGCAGAGGCTGGCTGTCAGGTGCGCCGTACGCTCTGATACCATCACTGCCTTACAGCCAGCTTTCAATGAAATCCCTGGTCACCCTGCTCGGCATCGACCTGCCGATCGTTCAGGCGCCCATGGCGGGCTCCCAGGACAGTGCGCTCGCCATTGCGGTGTCCAACGCCGGCGGTCTCGGTTCGCTGCCGTGCGCCATGCTCGGGGCCGACGCGCTCTCCGCGGAGCTGCAGCGCATCCGGGCGCAAACGTCGAAGCCGTTCAACGTCAATTTCTTCTGTCACCTGCCGCCGGCGCCGGACCC
>JAEUMW010000251.1 GCA_016791345.1 Betaproteobacteria bacterium
CAACTCGGCACGCGGCGAATCGACTCCGCTTCTCAAGCGCGCGATTCCGCGCAGCGGCGAATTGTTGCCGGCGGTGGGATTGGGCACTTACCGCACGTTCGACGTCGGCACGTCGCGCGAGGAGCGGGCGCCGCTCACCGAAGTGCTCGATCTGTTCGTGCAGGCGGGCGGGACGGTCGTCGACACCTCGCCCATGTACGGCCGGTCCGAGGGCGTGGTCGGCGATCTCGCGGCGGAACTCGGCATCACGAAATCGCTGTTCCTCGCGACGAAGGTGTGGACGACCGGCCACGACGCCGGCATCCGCCAGATGGAGGAGTCGTTCCACCTGCTCCGTACCGAGCGCATCGACCTCATGCAGGTGCACAACCTGCTCGGCCTCTCGACCCATCTGCGCACACTGCATGAGTGGAAGGCGTCGCGGAAGATCCGCTACTTCGGCATCACGCATTACCACGAGGATGCCTACCGCGAGCTCGAGCGGCTGCTGCGCAGCGAGGATTTCGATTTCCTGCAGATCAATTATTCCGTCCGCGAGCGCAAGGCGGAGCAGACGATCCTGCCGCTGGCAGCGGAGCGCGGCGTCGCGGTGATCGTCAACCGACCCTTTGCGCAGGGCAATCTGCTCGCGCGCGTGCGCGACAAGTCGCTGCCGCCGTGGGCGGCGGACTTCGATTGCACGAGCTGGTCGCAATTCTTCCTCAAGTACATCCTCGCGAACCGGGCGGTCACGTGCGTCGTCCCGGCTACCGCCAACCCGGAGCACCTGGTCGAAAACATGGCCGTCGGCACCGGGCCATTGCCGGACGAAGCCACGCGACGGCGCATGGTGCAGCTCGTCGAGTCGCTCTGACATGCGGGGGCGCGCAGCGTGCGGCGTGTTCGCCCTGCTGTGCGCATTCGCCTCGATGAGCGGGATGGCGGACGACAAGCTCGTCGTCGGCTCCAAGCGCTTCACCGAGTCGTACATCCTCGGCGAGATCGTCGCGCGCACCGCCCGCGAGCACGCGCCCGCGCACTACCGGCCCGGGCTCGGCAACACCGGCATCGTGTTCGCCGCGCTGGAGGCGGGCAGCGTCGACATCTATCCCGACTACACCGGCACGCTCGCGCGCGAGGTGCTGCGCCTCGACCGCGATGTGTCCCTCGATGCGATCAACAAGCACCTGGCCGCGCGCGGCATCGGCATCGGCGTTCCGCTCGGCTTCGCCAACGGCTACGCACTCGCGATGCGCGCCGACCGGGCAGATGCGCTCGGCATCCGCACGCTCTCCGATCTCGCGCAGCATTCGGACCTGCGCTTCGGCTTCTCGCAGGAGTTCATGGGACGCGCCGATGGCTGGCCTGCGCTGCAGCGTGCCTACGGCCTGACGCGGATCGTGCCGCGTGGCCTCGACCACGGACTCGCTTACGAGGCAATAGCCCAGGGCGAGATCGACGTGATCGACGCCTACACCACCGACGCGAAGCTCGCGCGCTACGCGCTGCGCACACTCGACGACGACCGCGGCGTGTTCCCACGGTATGACGCAGTGCTCGTCTACCGGCGCGATGTGCCGCAGCGCTCGCCCGAGGCGTGGGCCGCGATCGGCAAGCTGGCAGGCAGCATCGACGAAGCCGCCATGCAGCGCATGAACGCAGCGGTCGAGCTCGACGGCAAGAGCTTCGCTGCCGCCGCGGACGACTTCCTTTCGGGTACGACCGCGAACAGCGGGGGCGGGCGAGGCGGCCTCTTCGCCGCGCTCTTCGGGGCCGATTTCTGGAAGCTCACGCGCGAGCACCTGACGCTGGTCGTGGTGTCGCTCGCGGTATCGATGGTCATCGGTATTCCGCTCGGCGTCATCGCGGCGCGCCGGCCGCTGCTCGGACAGGGCGTGCTGGCAGCCGTGGGCGTCGTCCAGACCATCCCGGCGCTCGCGCTGCTCGCTTTTCTCATCGCCGCGCTCGGCACCATCGGGACGCTGCCAGCGCTGGTGGCGCTGTCGCTGTATGCGCTGCTGCCGATCGTGCGCAACACGCACGCGGGGCTTACCGGCATTCGCGAGGGTCTGCGGCAGGCCGCTGCCGCGCTCGGCCTCTCGCCGCGCGATCGCCTGCTGTCGATCGAGCTGCCGCTGGCGATGCCGTCGATCCTGGCCGGAATCAAGACTTCTGCCGTGATCAACGTCGGCACCGCGACCATCGCTGCCTTCATCGGCGCGGGTGGCTATGGCGAGCGCATCGTGCAGGGCCTCGCACTCAACGACCGCGCGCTGCTGCTGGCCGGTGCGATCCCTGCCGCGACGCTCGCGCTCCTGGCACAGGGCGCGTTCGAGTGGGTGGAGCGCCGACTCCTTCCGCATGCGGCCAAGGCCTGACGTGTCGGGGCCGGCGCAAACTTGCGACCTGCATGCGTGGAACAATGCGACAATTCTATTCGCATGAGAGATCATCCAAGAGCGCGATATGAACCTATGGTGGAAGTCAGTCGTCTTTGCACTCCCCTGTTTGGTGTGGTTTGCGTTAACACTGGTTCCTTTCTCGGCAGCGCAGAAGGCCGCTGCTCAATCCAGCCCAGCGGTGACCAGCGGACAGGAGGTGCCAGAGCGTTGGGGTTTCTTTTTCGATTCCAGCGGTTGGCACCTCGGATACCAGGCCGCGGACGGTCGTGAGGCCATTCGCGAGTACGTCGTGCAAGGTGAGGACGTTCACAATTGGCGGAAGCTGGTAACCAGTCATTACTACAATTTGAATGTCACTCCGAAAGTCTTCTTCCAGCGATTGATGCAATCGGCGACTCAGGGATGTCCTGGCTTGAAGATCTCGATGATCGAGGAGACATCGGACACGATCATCTTCGAGTGGGAGAACGGCGACGGCTGCGACGGTCAACCGCCTCAGCGTCAACTGCACCGGATATCGCGCGGTTATCCGGGGGTTTTATCCCTCGAGTTTGCCGAGAAGAGACCCTACTCCGACGAGAACCGCGATCTTTGGTTGTCGATTCTGAGAAATGCCGTCGTGCTCGAATCCAGACTTCCGGCACCGCGATCGGAGCCGGCACCGGCGAGCCGTTCCCTGCCAGCGTCCGCCCTGGGTCCACGGCCTCCCAATGAGATCTCGGAGTATCTCGAGACCCTGGGTACGGGCGTCGCGATCGATTTCCGAGACCGTGTTGCCCGGTTAGTCATTACGCTCAAGCCGACAAGGCGGCTTCCTATCTGGGCGTATCTGGAGGCGCGTTTCGAGAACCCTGCGCGCGCCTCGGATCCCATCGTGGTCGGGGAAACGTGGGACGCGCAAGACGACAAAGTGCTCATCGGCACCCCACCGCTGAAGGAGCTGAAATGCTGGAACTACGAGGTCGTCGTTTACGTGTACCAGGACCAGACGAAAGCCAAGCTGCTGGGTACCCATCTTCAGCGTATTCAGTCCACGGTGAATCTGCAGAAGGCTGACTTCGGCAAGGACCTTCAAGCCGCCATGACGGGTGCAAGCTGCCCCTGAGGGCGCGCCTCTACGAATGAAGCCGCTTCCAGTGGTCCTTCCACGATCGCTGGCAGCGACTTGCACTGATCGCTAGAATTGCGCCGGTTCCAACCCTGCAGGAGTGCAAAGTGCGTTCGAGAAACCTCGGCATCATCGGCCTCGTGTCCATCGCGGGTTCGCTTGCAGCAGGCTGCGCCGCGATCGAGAAGACGAACACGGCGGAGGAAGAGCACATGCTGGCAGCGTCGGGATTCCAGATGAAGCTCGCCGACACGCCGGAGCGGATGAAGAAGGTCGCCGCGATGCCGCAACGGAAGTTCACCAAGGTGCCGTACAAGGACGGTACCGTCCGCTGGATCTGGGCCGATGCGCAGTACTGCAAGTGCATCTACGCAGGAACGGAGGCGGCGTATGGCCGCTACTGGAAGATGGCGATGAACCAGGCCATCGCCACCGACGAGGCACAGGCCGCGATGGCGACGGATCTCTACGGCGATTCCGGCGTCTGGGGTGCGTGGGGCTGGGAGCCCTGGTACTGAAAGCGCGACCTTGCGCCCACCGCGCGCGCTCCAGCTTTTTCCTTCCGACAGCGTCGGTTTCGGTCTGACACGGTCCGACGCGGCGCTTCGAGTGGCCGAAGCGGTGCGCGACTGTCTCTGGCGCGCGCACCATCTGTGCAGATGTGGCCTCATATGCACGAGCGTGTGTGGACCAATCTCAGCGCGACCGATCCGCTTGCTTGAATCTTGACCGAATGCCGACATTTCCCTGACGACTCGGCGCGCGTGGGCCGTTACGCTTCATCCTGAGCAACGTTCGCGTATTAGACGCGAACAATCACCCATATGCCATCAGGAGGTCCAACGATGTCTGACTCCGCCTCCAAACCCGTTCCGCTGACCACCAAGGGCGGTGGTCCCAAACCGACTTCGACAGAAGTTAGTAGCGAGCGTCGCGCGGCGCGCGTGCCCACACCACAGATGCCAAGCGAGCAGCGCCGAGAGATGACTGACGCCATTACCTTCCCTGCGAGCGGACGCACGATCGACCGCTTTGTCCATGCGGTCCTTGGCCGCATTACCTTGGGCGTGTCGCCCGCCGGCTTGCTCATTGGCTATCTGGACTGGCTCGCCAACCTGGCAATGGCACCGGGGAGGCAGGCGGAGCTCGCGCAGAAGGCCTGGCGCAAGGTGGCCCGATTCGCCGTGTGGTCGTCCCGCGCCGGGTGGCAGCCGGGCGCACCGCCGTGCATCGAGCCGCTGCGCCAGGACCACCGGTTCACCGCCGAAGAGTGGCAGCAACCGCCGTTCAACTTCTTCTACCAGTGGTTCCTGCTCAACCAGCAATGGTGGTGGAATGCGACCACGAACATCCGCGGCATGTCGCCGCATAATGAGCACGCGATGAACTTCCTGGCGCGACAGGTTCTTGACGTGATGTCGCCGTCGAACTTCGTGCCGACCAATCCCGAAGTCCTGAAAGCCAGTGTGTTCTCGGGCGGGCTCAACTTCATGCGCGGCTTCGTCAACCTCATTGAGGACATCGAAGGCACGATCGCCGGGCGCAAGCCGGCCGGTACCGAGGCCTATGTCGTCGGACGCGACGTGGCAGTGACGCCGGGACAGGTGGTGTTCCGCAACCGGCTGATTGAGCTCCTCCAATACACGCCGGCCACGCCGACGGTCTACGCCGAGCCGATCCTCATCGTGCCGGCACCGATCATGAAGTACTATATCCTGGACCTCTCGCCCGAGAATTCGATGGTGCGGTATCTGGTCGAGCAGGGCCATACGGTGTTCATGATCTCGTGGAAAAACCCCGGTCCGGAGGACCGCGACCTCTCCATGGACGACTATCGCCGACTCGGGGTCTACGCGGCGCTCGAGGCAATCGAAGCCATCGTGCCGGGGGTCAAGCCGCATGCGGTGGGCTACTGTCTGGGCGGCATCCTGCTCACGACCACGGCGGCGGCCATGGCCCGCGACGGCGAGGACCGCATCAGCACGATGACCCTGTTCACCACAGAGCTCGACTACACCGAGCCGGGCGAATTGACACCGTTCATCGACGAGAGTGAGGTCACCTACATCGAGGACATCATGTGGGACCAGGGCTACCTCGATGGCAAGCAGTTCTCGGGGGCCTTCCAGTTGCTGCGGTCGAACGACCTCATCTGGTCGAGGATGATGCGGGAGTATCTGCTGGGCGAGCGCCAGGGGATGAGCGATCTGATGGCGTGGAATGCCGATGTGACCCGTGCGCCGTACGAGATGCACTCGGAGGTGCTGCGCTCACTGTTTCTCGACAACGATCTCGCCCAAGGTCGCTACAAGGTCGACGGGCGTCCCGTGGTCATCAGCGACATCCACGTGCCGATCTTCGCCGTGGCCACGCGAGAGGATCACGTGGCGCCCTGGAAATCCGTCTACAAGCTGCACTTCCTGGCGGACACCGACGTCACCTTCCTGCTCGCGAATGGCGGTCACAATGCGGGGGTCGTGAGCGAACCGGGCCACCCGCGGCGCCACTATCAGGTGGCTACACGCCGGGAGGGCGAGCTTTACGTTGATGCCGAGACCTGGGTAGCACAGGTGCCCATCACCGAAGGCTCGTGGTGGCCGGAATGGGAACGCTGGCTCAACGCGCATTCCTCACGCGAAGGGGTGTCGCCGCCGGCGATGGGGGCGGCAGAGCAGGGATTTGCCCCCCTCGGACCGGCCCCCGGCTCCTACGTGTACCAGGAGTAACGCGGTTCGTTACACACACACCAGGGATGCTGGTTTCCCCATGTCAATCTGAGTTCTGGAGGCCGCAGTGGCGACAACGATGAAAGCAGCGGTAGTGCAGCGATTCGGAGCTCCCCTGACGATCGAGGACGTTCCCGTTCCAACGCCGGGGCCCGGCGAGGTTCTGGTGAAGATCGTCGCGACCGGCGTCTGCCATACCGATTTGCATGCGGCCGACGGCGATTGGCCGGTAAAACCTGTTCCACCGTTCATTCCGGGCCACGAGGGCGCCGGCATCGTCGCCGCCGTTGGGGCCGGGGTCACGCAGTTGAAGGAAGGGGACCGCGTCGGTATCGCCTGGCTGCACGATGCGTGCGGCGCCTGCGAGTATTGCTACACCGGTTGGGAGACGTTGTGTGAGAAGCAGCACAACAGTGGCTACGGCGTGAACGGCAGCTTCGCGGAATATGCCATCGGTTCGGCCGCCTACGTGGGGCGATTGCCCCCCAACGCGGATTTCGTCGCGATGGCCCCGATCCTGTGTGCTGGCGTGACGACCTACAAGGGCATCAAGGAAACCGAGGCGCGTCCCGGTGAATGGATTGCTGTTTCCGGCATCGGTGGCCTCAAGCATATCGCGATCCAGTATGCAAAGGCCATGGGGCTCCATGTCGTGGCCCTGGACGTGTCGGAAGAGAAGCTGTCATTGGCCCGGAGCCTGGGTGCCGAGCTCGCCATCGACGCAGGGGCGCCCGACGCGGCGGCGCAGGTCATCCGGGAAACGGAGGGCGGTGCCCACGGCGTTCTGGTGACTGCCGTCTCGCCGCCGGCGTTTGCCCAGGCACTGCACCTGGTACGACGCAAGGGTACGATCAGCCTCGTGGGGTTGCCGCCCGGAGATTTTGCTACGCCCATCTTCGACGTGGTTCTCAAGCGCATCACACTGCGCGGATCCATCGTCGGCTCGCGCGAGGACCTGGCCGAGGCCATCGATTTCGCTGCAGAAGGAAAAGTGAAGGCGCATATCCATCAAAGGCGCTTGGAGGAGATCAACGAGGTCTTCGCCGATCTCAAGCACGGCAGGGTGGATGGCCGGATCGTGCTCGAGCTGGGATAGGGACGTCGGCGCGGAGGTCCACCTCGTCGGCGCCGGACTGCGGGGGAACCGCTCGGAAACAAACTGAAGGTCCGGTGCGATTCCAGTCGCAGGGCTGCGACTTCCGGCCGCGGCGGGTACTGCCTTGGGCAGCGCTCGGGGTGCGGACGGTGAGCGGGGTTCACGTTGCCTGCGCGCTGCCCGTTGAGCACCGAGGACGCGGCGCTTATGCTAGCTATCCGCAGCCCGGTCTCGGAACCTCCGCATGGCAGAACGGAACGCCCCGGCGCAGTCCCTGGCGCAGTCGAATCCGGTGCAGGTGCGCTTCGACCGATTCGAACTGGACGAAGCCAATGCATCCCTGCTTTGCGACGGAAGCGCTGTCGCTCTCGCCCCGACGCCGTTCGCCGTGTTGTGCGCGCTCGTGCGGCAACCGGGATCACTGCTGACCAAGCACGCGTTGCTGGACGAAGTCTGGGGCCACCGGTTCGTCAGCGACTCGGTGTTGAAGACCGCCATCAGCGAACTGCGGGCGGCGCTCGACGATGATGCCCGTCAAGCGCGCTTCATCGAAACCGTGTCGCGGCGAGGCTATCGCTTCATTGCCGCTACTGTTGCGATACCCATCGCGCCGCGGGCCCACGCGGACGCTTCGCCACTCCGCTCGCGGGAGGCTCCACCCTTCGTCGGTCGCGCGGCAGCGCTCTCGCGGCTCCGCCGCGCTTGGGAGGGCGCGTGCGGCGGCAGGCGCGCGGTTGTCTGGATCGCCGGCGAACCGGGTATCGGCAAGACGACGTTGATCGAGCACTTCGTTGCGAGTCTCGGCGACGTCGCTTGTGCACGCGGCCAATGTGTGGAGCACTACGGCTCTGGCGAGCCGTACCTTCCCGTTCTCGACGCTCTCGCGGAGCTGTGCCGCCGCGACTGCGCTGTCCCCGCTCTGCTGCGCGCCGTTGCGCCGACCTGGCTGCTGCAGCTGCCTTGGCTTAGCACTCCAGCGGAACGCGACGCCCTGCAAAGAGAGCTTGCCGGCGTGAGCCCGGATCGCATGCTCCGCGAGATGGGCGAGTTACTCGACCGGTACACCGAGCGCCGGCCGCTGCTGCTGATAACCGAGGACCTTCATTGGAGCGATCGCGCGACGATTCAGCTCATCGACTATATCGCGCGACGGCGCGGCAGCGCGCGCCTCATGTGGGTGGCAAGCTTCCGTCTCGCCGAGGTGGTCGTGCTGGATCATCCGCTCGACCCCCTGCGGCACGAGCTACGCCCGCACGGGTTGTGCGAGGAAATCGTGCTCGATTCCTTCTCGGAAGCCGAGGTCGCCGACTATGTGGCGGAGCGGTCGCCCTCACTCGCCCGCAACGAAACGTTCGTGCGTGCCTTGCACGCGCGCACGGACGGCGTGCCGCTCTTCGTGGCGTCTGTTCTGAACGACGTCCTGGCGTGTGCTGCGCCAACCGGTGAGGACGCTGCTGCCGGGGTGGAATTCGCGAATGTGGCGGTGCCGGAGAACCTCGCGAACATCATCGATCATTACATCGCAAAGCTGGGGAGCGAGCAGCGCGCGTTGCTGTCAGCGGCCGCTGTTTGCGGGGTGAACTTCCGGATCAGCACAATCGCGAATGCGCTCAACCGCGACCCGGGGTCGGTCGGCGAGACATGCGAGGAGCTCGCGCGCGTGCAGCTATGGCTCATCGCACCGCGCGCCGAACCGGGAAGCGATTTGACAGAGCAGTCATATTCGTTCCGGCACACGCTCTTCCGCCAGGTGTTGTACGAGCGGACCGCTCCGTTACCCCGCTCGCAGCTCCACCGCAAAGTCGGCGCCGCGCTCGAACGAGAGCGTGCG
>JAEUMW010000252.1 GCA_016791345.1 Betaproteobacteria bacterium
GCGCTCAACTGATCCAGGTTCGGCACCTGCCCATCCGGGGTGAAGCGGTCGACCACGTCCGGCAACAATTGCGACAGACCTTCCGACGTCTCCTGCTCGCTCAAGCCCGCCTGCTGCGCAATCTGCGACAGCCCACCGGAACCGAAGATCTGGCCGATCACGTCGGGGGAAATGGACTGGTTCTGCCCGGTGCCCACCCATGACTGCGCCTGCTCGCCGAAGCCCGCCTGCTGGAAGCGCTGCAACAGGTCGCCCAGACCGCCCCCGCTGCTGATCGCGCCGCCGCCCAGCATGCTTCCGATGAGGTCGCCGAGACCGCCGCCGCCCTGGCTGCCGGACTGCGATGCTCCACCGCCGCGATTCGCGAGCATGCCGAGCACCACCGGCAGCAATGCCATCAGGATGCCGCCCATGTTGCCGCCACCTTGAGACGTCGGTGTCTGCTGCACGGGCGCTTGCTGCTGACCGAGCGCCCCGCCGAATGGCCCGCCCTGTCCGCCGGCTCCACTCAGGGCACTGCGTAGAAGATCGTCGAGTAGTCCCATCTGCCCTCCTGGCCCAAGGATGAATCGCTGCGTAATGCAACTGCCGCCGGTGCCGTCAATCCCGTGAGATTCCCAGCTCGGCGAAGAGTTTCGCGACCGCCGTCTTGAGGTCGTCGACCTCGCGCGAGAGGCGAGCGACCTCCGCGCTGAGCGCGCCTGTCTCACCCTCCGTGACGTCGCGCCCGGCGTTTCCGGTGACAATCGCGGCGGACACGGTTTCCGGCGCCGGCGGCCCGGACAGGAGGTGAGCCCACCGGTTCTCGCGTGCGCCGGGTTGCCGCGGGAGTTCGATGACGAGCGGGCCTGCCGCCCGATCCGCCAGCTCCGCAAGAAACGCCTCGACCGCGGAGATGTCGCTGAAGTGGTGCAACCGCTCGCAGTTGATGCGCAGTTCGCCCGCCGTCTGCGGGCCGCGCAGCATGAGCGTGGCGAGCAGCGCGACCGACTGCGGCGGCACCTGCAGCACGCGTTCCGCGTTGTGGGCGTAACGCATGACCCGGCTGCCGCTCGATTCGATGACGAACGCAGCCGCGCGCAGTTCATCGAGCGCGGCTTGCACGTCGCCATCGGTTGCGTTCATCACCGGGTCCCGACTCGTCTTCTGATTGCAGCCGGCCGCAAGCGCGTTCACCGTGAGCGGATAGGTGTCAGGCACCGTGTGCTGCTTCTCGACCAGCACCCCCAGCACGCGCGCCGCGAGCGGCGAGAGCGCGGGCAGCAGTTGCGTCATGGGCGTGCGGGCTGCGGCTGCCGGCGCGTCAGGCCTTGCTGTAGATCTCGCCGCCCTGCTGCACGAATTCCGCGGCTTTCGCCTCCATGCCCTTGGCCAGCGCCTCCGATTCGGTGACGCCGGCGTTTGCAGCGTATTCGCGGACGTCCTGCGTGATCTTCATCGAGCAGAAATGCGGTCCGCACATCGAGCAGAAGTGCGCGAGCTTGGCGCCTTCCTGCGGCAGCGTCTCGTCGTGGAACTGCTTCGCCTTGTCCGGATCGAGGCCCAAGTTGAACTGGTCGTCCCAGCGGAATTCGAAACGCGCCTTGGACAGCGCGTTGTCGCGGATCTGCGCCCCCGGATGACCCTTCGCGAGGTCAGCTGCGTGCGCGGCGATCTTGTAGGCGATGATGCCGTCCTTCACGTCGTCCTTGTCGGGCAGACCGAGATGCTCCTTCGGCGTCACGTAACAGAGCATCGCGGTGCCGTACCAGCCGATCATGGCGGCGCCGATGGCGCTCGTGATGTGGTCGTAGCCGGGTGCGATGTCGGTGGTGAGCGGGCCCAGGGTGTAGAACGGCGCCTCCTTGCAGTATTGCAGTTGCAGGTCCATGTTTTCGCGGATCAGGTGCATCGGCACGTGGCCGGGGCCCTCGATCATCACCTGCACGTCGTGCTGCCAGGCGATGTCGGTGAGTTCGCCCAGCGTGCGCAGCTCGGCGATCTGCGCCTCGTCGTTGGCGTCGTAGATCGAGCCCGGACGCAGGCCGTCGCCAAGGCTGAAGGCCACGTCGTATGCCTGCATGATCTCGCAGATCTCCGCGAACCGCGTGTAGAGGAACGACTCCGCGTGGTGCGCGAGGCACCACTTGGCCATGATCGAACCGCCGCGCGAGACGATGCCCGTCATGCGCTTCGCGGTCAGGGG
>JAEUMW010000253.1 GCA_016791345.1 Betaproteobacteria bacterium
AGTGCTGAAGAACACCGATACGACCATGGTCGGGAAAGACGCACCGGTGCAGCAGGAGTTGCGCGACATGCTGCAGGAGCTCACGCGGGCGGCGCGTTCGCTGCGCGTGCTGACCGACTACCTGGAGCAGCACCCCGAGGCACTGATCCGCGGCAAGGAGAAACAACCGTGAGAGGCCACCACCAAGTCGCGCGCGTGCTCGTCTGGGCACTGCTGGGTGTGCTCGCTGCGGGTTGTGCGTCGCCCGCGGCGCGCTTCTACCGCTTAAGCGCGGTGAGCGCACCGCCGCAGGCGTCCCTGTCAACACCCGCAGCGCTGTCGGTGGTGGTGGGTCCGGTGTCGATACCGGCCCTCGTCGACCGCCCGCAGTTTGTGCTCAGCAGCGGAGCGAACGAGGTGCGGGTGGACGAATTCAATCGCTGGGCGGCGCCCCTGGCCGACGACATCGGCCGCGTGGTGGCGGAGGACCTGGTCGTACTGCTCGCCACGCCGCAGGTCACCCTCTATGCGCAGCAGGCGGGCGAGGCGGCGCAGTCCCGGGTGGCGATCGGCGTGCAGCGCTTCGAGTCCCCCCCGGGGCCGGCGGTGCTGCTCGTTGCGGTGTGGAGCGTGCGGCGCACGCGCGACGGGGTGAGCCAGAGCGGGCGCACGACCCTCACCGAACCCAGCCCAGACCCCGGCTACGAGCTACTGGCCGCCGCTCACTCCAAAGCACTCTCACAGCTCGGCTCGGATATCGCCAGCGCTGTACTCAAACTCGCCGTTCCGTGAATTGATCGGAATGACGAACGACTGGAGGTTTGTTTCAGGAGCAGCCTCCCTGGGCGGGCGACACGATCCGGGCGGACGAGGAGCCGATTTGCACCGCGGATACAGACGCGGATGCGGCAATCAATATCAATCCCAAGAGGGGCGCCGCGCGGCGCAGGCAGCGTGATACGACGGAAAGATGGTCGAGAAGAACCCGGGAGCAGCGCGCGTCACTGCCGTCCGCGGCGCGCAGCGCGCTGACTGCCGCGGCAGACCTGTGCCGCCGCGGCAACGTCACAATCTCATTTGCTCTGACTGAGCTTCGCCGGTTGTGCTGGCTGCGGTGTTTCAGCCGGCTCCTTTTCGGCGGCTGCCGGAGTCGGTGTCAGGGGTGAGGTCACGACATCCCGGTAGACGAGTATTTCCACACGGCGGTTCTTCGCCCTGCCATTTGCCGTGCTGTTGGTGGAAAGCGGTGCGCTTTCCCCATACGACACCGGAATCACCTGCAGCGGGTCGGTCGACGCCTTCGAGGTGACGTACTGCGCGACCGCCTTCGCCCGCTGTTGCCCGAGGTCGTAGTTGTAATCCGGGCTGCCTGCGTTGTCGGTGTGGCCGGCGACGACGATGGTCGTTGCATCGAGTCCGCCGGGCTGTGTCTTGAGGTCGCCGAGAACCGCGTCGATTTCCTTCTTCGCCTTCTTCGGCAGATTGGACGAGCCGGGACTGAAGGTCGCACCTTCCTTGAGGTCGATCACGACGCGGCGTTCGACCTTGAGGTTGGCGAGCGCGTTCAGCGCCTGCTCGCTCTTGCCGTCGACCACGCGCAGCGTGCCTTCGACACCGGAAAGCCGCCCGCTCAGGTTGCTGATCTTGCCCTCGGCCTGGGTGAGGCGCTCGTCGTACGTCGACACCTGCTGGGTAACCGGCTGCATCTGGGTTTGCACCCAGTCGCGCGTGGCGATGCACCCTTGCGTCGTCAGCACGACAGCGGAACCCGCCGCGGCGAGCAGCACCTTCGAAGCAATGCGAACCTGTGTTTCTCTCATCAACGTTCTCCCGACTCCGGAAAGGATGACCGAATGCGACGACCACCTGCGAACTCGGCGCCGCCACACGGCGTCGGACAGGGGAGCGCAACTCGTGTGGTCAGGCCGTTCGTTTTCGGCTCGGCGCACGGCCGAGCGGCGTTCTGGAGGGCACGTATTCCACCGCAATTGCCCGCATTGTGAGGGCGGGGGACTTACAGATTACTTACATTTCGCGCGGTGCGCCATGGCGAAAGCCTGGAATCAGGGCCCTTCGCGCGCTGTCCTAGAGCTGGCGTTGAAACCAAAGGAGGTTTCGTAATGGACGCACATCGTGTGTTGACACCGCATGAGGCCGAGGCGGTGGTGGAAGAGCGCATCGAAGGCTTCGGGCTGGGTGCGCTGCCTCGCGTCGCCGTCGAGGCGCTTGCCGACGGGACCTGGCGGATACGATGGGAGCATCTGGAGCGCATCGCCGCGCCGATGACGGAAGACGCCTGGCGGGCCTGGCTCGAAGAAAACGTCGGTTCGCTCGACGCCGGGGACCTGGAGACAACCGAGAGCTGAAGCGGATTACAGTCCGGCGCCCCAGCGGTACTGCCAGGCGATGCCGAGCAGATTGTAATTGTTGTCGGTGCGTGCAGAGACGCCACGGCTCGCGTAGAGCTTGACGGAGTTGTGGGGGTCGACGGGGAAGGCGAGCGTGCCCCCGATGCGCCAGTTCTGCTGCAGGTCCTCGTTCAGCGTACCGTTGAGCGTCGTACGACCGCCGGTGAAGTAGGTCGCGTCGAGCGAGCCCCAGATTCCCGAACGCCAGCCGTAGATCACATGCCCTTGCAGCGAATAGATCGGAGCCTGTGAACGCGCGTTGCCGCGGTAGAAGTCGTTGTTGTCCGTGAAGATGGTCGCAGCCGCCTGGAATTCCAGCGTCCATTGCCCCAGCGCCTGGGAAATGCCGACTTCCGGCTTGAAGGACCAGCGGTTCGTGCCGATGTTGACCAGCTTGCTCGGGTCGTACTGACCCGCAGGCGCCGACACCTGCAGGCTCGCGCCGACGATCAGGTC
>JAEUMW010000254.1 GCA_016791345.1 Betaproteobacteria bacterium
TGCAGGACGAGGTAGATCTCGTGCTGCAGGTCAACGGCAAGCTGCGCGGCAACATTCGCGTGGCGCGCAACGCCGATCGGGCGGCCATCGAGCGCATCGCACTGGCGGACCCGGGTGCAGCGCGCTTCATTGCCGGTCAGCCGATCAAACGCGTCGTGATCGTCCCCGGGCGGCTCGTCAACGTGGTGGTGTGATGCTGGCGCGTGCGCAGTTCGTCAAGGGTGGGCGGATGCTCGGCATCGTCCTCGCGGCGATGATCGCGGGCTGCGGATTCCATCTGCGCGGCACCGCCAACCTGCCGCAGGAGAGTCTCTACATCTCGGGGCCCGCGTACTCGCCGTTTGCCAACGACCTCAAGCGCGCGATCCTGGCCGGCACCGGCACGCGCATCGCCGACGATGCGGCGGAAGCGGATGCGACGCTCTTCATCCTCGGCGAGAACCGCGCGAAGCTGATCCTCACCCTGACGCAGCAGGGAACCGTGCGCGAGTTCCAGCTTCGCTACAGCGTCGTCTATCGCCTCGCCGACAAGGCCGGCAAGGAAATCATCTCGACCAGCGAGATCGTGACCGTTCGCTCGTACGTCTACAACGACCAGAGCGTACTGGCCTCCGAGTCGGAGGAAACCGTCCTCTTTCGCGACATGCAGCAGGACGCCGTCCAGCAACTGTTGCGACGCCTGTCATCGCCTGCGAACAGGCCCGCTGCAGCCCCGCGCCCGACGTGACGCCACCGCGTTCGGTCGGGGCGGTCGTGCCGCAGACCGCCCACTTCGACGAGCCCCTGCAGCTGCGCAGCGGGGCGATGATCGACCAGTACGACCTGGTCTACGAGACGTACGGCACGCTGAACGCCGAGCGCTCGAATGCGGTGCTGGTTTGCCACGCGCTGTCCGGCAACCATCACGTCGCCGGCCATTACGACAGCGACGAGCGCGTGGTCGGCTGGTGGGACAACATGATCGGCCCCGGCAAGCCGGTCGACACCGACCGCTTCTTCGTCATCGGCGTCAACAACCTCGGCGGCTGTCACGGGTCCACCGGCCCGTCCACGGTGCAGCCGAAGACCGGACGGCCGTATGGCGCGAGCTTTCCGGTGGTGACCGTCGAGGACTGGGTCGAAACCCAGGCACGACTGGCGACCCGTCTCGGCATCGAGCGCTTCGCCGCCATCATGGGCGGCAGCCTGGGCGGCATGCAGGCGCTGCGCTGGGCCATCACCAAGCCGGAGCGTGTCGCCCACTCCATCATCATCGCCGCGGCACCGAACCTCACCGCGCAGAACATCGCCTTCAACGACGTCGCGCGGCAGGCGATCCTGACCGACCCGGATTTTTACGGTGGCGGTTTCTACGCCCACGGCGTCGTGCCCAGACGCGGCCTGCGGCTCGCCCGCATGCTCGGCCACATCACCTATCTTTCCGACGACTCGATGGCGGAGAAATTCGGCCGCGGACTGCGCACCGGGGCCTATCGGTTCGGCTTCGACATCGAGTTCGAGATCGAGTCGTACCTGCGCTACCAGGGCGACAAGTTCGCCGACCGCTTCGACGCCAACACCTATCTGCTGATGACCAAGGCGCTCGACTACTTCGACCCGGCGCAGGATGCCGGCGGCGATCTTGCGCGGGCGCTGCGACCGGCCACCGCAGGCTTCCTGGTGATCTCGTTCGCCTCCGACTGGCGCTTCTCGCCGGAGCGCTCGGTGGAGATCGTGAAGGCGCTGCTCGACAACGACCGGCGCGTCACTTACGCCGAGCTCGGTTCGCGCCACGGCCACGATTCGTTTCTGATGGACGATGAGCACTACTTCCGGCTCATGCGCGCCTACATGAACAACATCGCGTTGGAGATCGCGTGACCGTCCCGTTCGCCGCGCCCACCGCGCGCCCCGACTTCGCGTACATCGCACGCTGGGTCAAGCCCGGCGCCAAGGTGCTCGACCTGGGTTGCGGCGACGGCTCGCTTCTGCGCTATCTCAAGGAAACGCGGGACGCCCACGGCTATGGCGTCGAGATCGATTTCGATAGCCGTGTGGACTGCATCGGCAACGGCATCAGCGTCGTGCAGAACGACCTCGAAACCGGGCTCGCGATGTTCGAGTCGAATTCCTTCGATTGCGTGATCCTGTCGCAGACGCTGCAGGCGATGAAGCACACGGAAGAGATCGTGCGCGAGATGCTGCGCGTCGGCCGCGAGGGCATCGTGAGCTTCCCGAATTTCGGCTACTGGCGCCACCGCCTGCAGGTGTTGCGCGGGTACATGCCGGTGTCGGGTGCGCTGCCGTACCAGTGGTTTAACACGCCGAACGTGCATCTGTGCACGATCGGCGATTTCGAACGCTTCTGCACGGAGCACGGCGTGCGGGTGATCGAGCGCGCGGTGCTCACGGACGGTCAGCCGGTGTCGTTCGCGTCCAATCTGATGGGAGAGCTGGCCGTATACCGTTTCGACCGCGCGGCGTGACGCGCCGTCAGGTGAGCTTGAGCAGCCCCCAGACGCCCGCGGCGACGAGTGCGACGCCCGCCGCGACACGCACGCGGCGATCCTGCAGAAACGGCTGCAGCCGGTGCGCCAGCAAGCCCATCGCCAGCAGGTTGGGCAGGGTGCCGGCGCCGAATACCGCCATCACCAGCGCACCCCGCGGGGCGCTCGCGCTCGCCAGCGCCAGCACCACCGCGCTGTAGACGAGACCGCACGGCAGGAAACCCCAGAGCAGGCCGGCGACGACCGCACTTTGCAGCGTGCGGATCGGCAGCACCCGGGCGAGCAACGGCTGAATCCGCCGCCACGGCGCGCGCCCCACACGTTCCAGTTCCGCGAACCTTGGGAACAGGCCGCCGAGGTACAGCCCCATGGCGAGCAGTACGACACTGGATGCGCCGAACAGGATCTTCTGCATCGGCAGCACATCCGCGAAGAGCAAGGTGCCGGCGCCCAGCGCTCCCGCCGCCGCGCCCAACCCGACATAGGTCGCGACACGCCCGAGGTTGCACGCGAGCTGCACCACCAGCGGGCTGCGATCGCCCGGCAGCCCGAGCGCGAACGCGCCGACCAGGCCCCCGCACATGCCGGCGCAATGCACCCCGCCGAGCAGGCCGGCCAGGAAGGGTGGCAGCAGGTCAGCTGCCGGCATGCCCCAGGTCGGACACCCGCTGCCGCAGCCGCCACAACAGCAGCAACCCCGGAAGGGCAACGAGAAACGTGCAGAAGAAAAACCAGACCCAGCCGACGGCGTCGACCAGCAGCCCGGACGGTGGTCCGACGAACACGCGACCGATCGCTGCCAGCGCGGACAGCAGCGCGAACTGCGTGGCGGAGAAGCGCTGGTCGCACAGCGCCATGAGCAGGGCGACGAAGGCCGCCGTTCCCATGCCGCCGGCGATGTTCTCGACAGCCACGGCGACGACCATCAGCGGATAGCTCTTGCCGGCCCACGCCAGCACCATGAAGGCGAGATTCGACACCGCCTGCAGGATGCCGAAGAGGAGCAGGGCACGGTACAGCCCGAGGCGGACCATCAGGCCGCCGCCGAAGAGCGCACCGATGATGGTGGCGAAGAGCCCGAGGCCTTTGTTGATGGCGCCGACGTCGGTTGGCGTGAAGCCGACGCCGCGGATCAGGAACGCCGTCGTGAGACTGCCCGCGAACGCGTCTCCCAGCTTGTAGAGCACGATCAGGAGGAGCATCACGCCGGCCTCCGGGCGCCCGAAGAATTCCTTGAGCGGCCCGACCACCGCTTCCCCCAGCGTGCGCGGCGGGCGTACCTGCACCTCGGGCTCCGGTCCGAGAATTGCCGCGAGCAGCCCGATCACCATGAGGGCGGCCATCAGCCAGTACGTGTTCCGCCAGCCGATGTGATCGGACAGGATGAGCGCCAGCGCGCCGGACACCAGCAGGGCGAGACGGTAGCCGAGCACCGACACGGCCGCACCCAGTCCGCGTTCGTTCTCGCGCAGCACGTCGGTGCGGTACGCGTCGACGACGATGTCCTGCGACGCCGAAGCAAAGGCGAGCACCAGCGCCAGTGCGGCGAGCGGCAGCGGCGAGCGCGTCGGGTCCATCGCGCCCATGAGGGCGATGACCCCCATCAGGACGAGCTGCGTCAGCGCCACCCAGCCGCGGCGGCGCCCCAGGAAGCCGGGCGCGTAGCGATCCATCACCGGCGCCCACAGGAACTTCACGGTATAGGGGAGACCGACGAGCGAGAAGAGGCCTATGGTCTTGATGTCGACGCCGGCAACCGTCATCCATGCCTGCAGCGTGCCGGCGGACAGCGCGAGCGGCAGGCCGGACGCAAAACCCAGGACGAGCACGGCGGCAACGCGCGGGCTGCGGACCACCTGCAGATAGGGGGCGAGATTCACGATGCGCCGCTTCGCAGGTCGTAGTCATAGTCGATCGTGAGCGGGGCGTGATCGGAGAAGCGCTGCTCCTTGTAGATGAGCGCGCACTGCGCCGTCGCCGCGATGCCGGGTGTCGCGACCTGGTAATCGATGCGCCACCCTACGTTCTTCGCCCACGCCCGCCCGCGGTTCGACCACCACGTGTACTGGTCCGGTTCCGGGTTCAGCCGACGAAACACGTCGACGAGACCGAGCGCCCCGAACACCCGGTCGAGCCACGCGCGCTCCTCCGGCAGAAAACCCGAGTTCTTCTGGTTCGAACGCCAGTTCTTGAGATCGATCTGCTTGTGCGCGATGTTCCAGTCGCCGCACACGATCCACTCCCACCCGCTGGCAACGAGCGTGTCCAGCAGGGGCAGAAAACGCTCCAGAAAGCTGAACTTCACCGCCTGCCGCTCTGGCGACGATGATCCCGACGGCATGTACAGGGACACCACGCTGAGCTTCCCGAAATCGAGGCGCAGATAACGACCTTCGGCATCGATGTCGGCAATGCCCACGCCTTCGACGACCCGGTCCGGACGCTGTCGCGAGTAGATGGCCACACCGCTGTAGCCTTTTTTGCCGGCGAGATGAAAGAACCCGTGCAGGCCCTTCGGTTCGCGAATCGCGTCGGACAGGTCGCCCGCCTGCGCCTTCACTTCCTGCAGACAGACGAGGTCCGCGCCCTGCTGCTCGAGCCACTCGAAGAAGCCCTTCCGCGCTGCCGAGCGGATTCCGTTCACATTGAGGGTGATGATGCGCATGGGCGGAAAAACCATTATTCTTGGCGGGGCCGAGGTGAGTGTCCGACACCTCGCTTCCAAATCCCGCCAGCGTCCGCTCCCGAATGTCCGCGTTAAGCCAGGAGTTCATCGCGTTCGCCGTCGCCTGCGAGGCGATCCGATTCGGCACGTTCCGGACCAAGGCCGGTCGCGATTCCCCGTATTTCTTCAATACGGGAGTGTTCGACGACGGTGAGCGGTTGCGCGCGCTGGCGCAATTCTACGCGAAAGCCGTTCTCGCATCGGCGTTGCCGTTCGACATGCTCTTTGGCGCCGCGTACAAGGGCATTCCTCTGGTTGCGGGAACGGCGATGGCGCTTGCGGCCGCTGGGCGCAACCTTCCGTTCTGTTTCAATCGCAAGGAAGCAAAGGATCACGGCGAGGGCGGCCTGACGGTCGGAGCACCGCTCGCCGGGCGCGTCCTCATCGTGGACGATGTCATATCGGCGGGCACCTCGGTGCGTGAATCGATCGCGCTCATTCGTGCTGCCGGAGCCGCGCCGTGCGGCGTGATCGTCAGCATCGACCGCATGGAACGCGGGACGGGGGCGCTGTCGGCGACGCAGGAGGTCGAACGCAACTTCGGCATCCCCGTGATCAGCATCGCCAGCCTCGACGATCTGCTCGGCTTCGTCGGTTCGCGTCCGGATTTGGAACGGTACTTGCCTTCCATCGCCCGTTATCGCGAACAGTACGGAGTGAGCGGCGATGAAGAAAGCTAAGCGCCTCGGCTGCGGCCTCGTTGTCAGCGCCATGGTCTGCGTTTTCCCCCTGGCCGGCCTGGCCGGCACCTACAAGTGGGTCGACGACAAGGGCATCACCCATTACGGCGACACGATCCCGCCGGAGTTCAAGAACAAGGCGAACAGCGAGCTCAGCAGGCGCGGGATCACCATCAAGAAGACGGACCAGGCGCTGACGCCGGAGGAAATCCGCGCGCGCGAAGAAGCAGCGTCGCATGCGAAACAGGACGAGGCACGCGCCCAGGAGCAGCGGCGGCGCGATCAGGCGCTGCTGCAGAGTTTCACCACCGAGCGCGACATCGAACTCAAGCGCGACCGCGACTTGCAGCAGATCGAGCTTGGCATCGCCAACAATCAGTCAGTGCTCAAAAGCACCGAAAAACGATTGGCCGAAAACCGGGCGCGCGCTGAGGGGCTGGCAACCGCTGGCAAGCCGGTTCCCGATGGACTCAAGCAGGACATCGAGAGCGACGAGAAGGGCAAGCAGCGCCTCGAGGCCATGATCGAGCAGAAGCGGCAGGAACTCGGCGCAGTGCGCGAAAAGTACGAGGACTACCAGCGTCGCTTCGCCCAGTTGCAGTCTGTGACCCCGGGCGCTACCGCCGCCGCCGAATCTTCCGCCAGGCGCTGACCGCCCCTTCAGGGTGCCAGCTTCTTCCTGAGAATTTCGTTGACCTGGGCGGGGTTTGCCTTGCCCTGTGTCTGCTTCATCACCTGCCCGACGAAGAAAGCGAAGAGCTTGTCGCGTCCGCCGCGATACTCCGCCACCTGACCCGGGTTGGCGGCAATGATGGCATCGGCAATGCGCTCGAGTTCTCCGCTGTCGGAGATCTGCCGCAGCCCCTTCGCGTCGATGATCGCATCGGCATCTCCTTCGCCTGCCCACATCGCTTCGAACACGTCCTTCGCGATCTTGCCGGAAATGGTGCCATCGGCAACCCGGCGCAGCAGCCCCGCGAGGGCAGTGCTCGATACCGGCGACCCCCCGATCTCGAGTCCGTCGCGGTTGAGGTGCCCGGAGACCTCGCCCATGACCCAGTTGGCGGACAGCTTCGGCTCCGCCGGCAACTCGCTCACGGTCTCTTCGAAGTACGCGGCAAGTTCGCGGCTCGACGTGAGCACGGCAGCATCGTAGGGAGGAATGCCGTACTCGGACACGAAGCGCGCACGCTTGGCGTCGGGCAACTCGGGCAGCGACGCGCGCACCCCGTCGAGCCAGGCATCCGGGATCTCCAGCGGCAGCAGATCCGGGTCGGGGAAGTAGCGATAGTCGTGCGCCTCTTCCTTGGAGCGCATGGAGCGTGTTTCGCCGCGCTCGGAATCGAAGAGCCGCGTCTCCTGCGCGATGCTGCCGCCGTCCTCGATGATCGCGATCTGGCGCGCCGCTTCGTACTCGATCGCTTTCTCGAGGAAGCGGAACGAGTTCAGGTTCTTGATCTCGCAGCGGGTGCCAAGCTCGGTCGCACCATGCGGCCGTACCGAGACGTTCGCGTCGCAGCGGAACGATCCCTCCTGCATGTTGCCATCGCAGATGTCGAGATAGCGCACCAGAGAGTGCAGCGTCTTGGCGTAGGCGACCGCCTCCTGTGCTCCGCGCAGATCGGGCTCGGAGACGATCTCGAGCAGCGGTGTGCCGGCGCGGTTCAGGTCGATCCCCGACAGTCCGTGGAAGTCCTCGTGCAAGGACTTGCCGGCATCCTCTTCGAGGTGCGCGCGAACGAGCCGCACCGTCTTCTCGCCGTCCTTCAGCGGCACGCGTACGGCACCACCCGCCACCACGGGCAGCTCGTACTGACTGATCTGATAGCCCTTGGGGAGATCGGGGTAGAAGTAGTTCTTGCGCGCGAACACCGAGCGGCGGTTGATGGTGGCGCCCACCGCAAGCCCGAAGCGGATCGCGCGCTCGACCGCACCGCGGTTCAACACCGGCAATACGCCCGGCAATGCGACGTCCACCGCGCATGCCTGTGCGTTCGGTGCCGCGCCGAAGGCCGTGGCCGCGCCGGAGAAGATCTTCGACTGCGTGGAAAGCTGGGCGTGCGTCTCCAGCCCGACGACGATTTCCCATTTCATTGCGCGTCCACCTCCAGACCCGCGGGGACGCGGCGGTGCCAATCGGTCGCCAGCTGATACTGGTGCGCGACGTTCAGCATGCGCGCCTCCGAGAAATAGTTGCCGATCACCTGCAGTCCGACCGGGCGACCGTCGTCCCCGAACCCTGCGGGAATCGACATGCCGGGCAGCCCTGCAAGGTTGACCGCAATGGTGAAGATGTCCGACAGGTACATCTGCACCGGATCGCCGCTCTTCGCACCCAGGTCGAAGGCCGTGGTCGGAGACGTCGGCCCCATGATCACGTCGCACACCTTGAAGGCCTCGGCAAAATCGTGCGCGATGAGGCGCCGCAGCTTCTGCGCCTGCAGGTAGTACGCATCGTAATAGCCGTGCGAGAGCACGTAGGTACCGATGAGGATACGCCGCTTCACTTCCGGCCCGAAGCCTTCGGCGCGGCTCTTCTGATACATGTCGGTGAGGTCGGTGTAATGCGCAGCGCGATGTCCGTAGCGGACACCGTCGTAGCGCGCCAGGTTGCTGGACGCTTCGGCCGGCGCGAGCACGTAATAAACCGGGATCGACAGCCGCGTATTGGGCAGGTCGACCTCGACGGTTTCGCATCCGAGGCGGCGAAAGCCCGCGATCGCCTCCTCGATGGCGCGAAGCACATCGGCGTTCACGCCCTCGGCAAAGTACTGCTTGGGCAGACCGATGCGCAGCCCCGTCAGCGGTTTCGCCAGGTCACGCGCGTAGTCCTCCGGCGGACGATCGAGGCTGGTCGAATCGCGCGGGTCGAATCCGGCCATGACGTTGAGCAGCAGCGCGAGATCCTCGGCGGACTTCGCCATCGGGCCCGCCTGATCGAGGCTCGACGCGAAAGCGATCATGCCGTAGCGCGAGACCACGCCGTACGTGGGCTTGATGCCGGAAATACCGCACAGCGCCGCCGGCTGGCGGATGGATCCGCCGGTGTCGGTGCCGGTCGCTGCCGGTGCCAGCCGGGCCGCCACCGCCGTCGCGGAGCCGCCGGAACTGCCGCCGGGAACCGCAGCCGGTGCCCACGGATTGCGGACGGGTCCGAAGAAGGAAGTCTCGTTGGACGACCCCATGGCGAACTCGTCCATGTTGGTCTTGCCGAGGTTGACCACGCCGGCGGCATCGAAGCGGCGGATGATCTCGGCGTCATAGGGCGCGACGAAGTTCGACAGCATCCGCGAGCCGCAGGTGGTCGGCCAGCCGTGCGCGCAGAAGATATCCTTCTGCGCCACGGGAATACCGGTCAACGGCAGCGCGTCCCCGCGCGCGCGACGCGCGTCCGCCTCGCGTGCCTGAGCCAGGCTCGTCTCCGCACGAACGGTGACGAAGGCGTTCAGGGTCGGATTCAGACGCTCGATACGGCCGAGCAGCGACTGGGTGAGTTCGACGCTGGAGATCTGCTTCGCCTCCAGCAGGCGGGCAAGTTCCGTGAGACTGGCGTTCAACATGGGGCGAAAGGGCGTCGCAGCCCGGCTCAAGACACCGGCCAGGACTGCAACGCGGGTTACTCGATGACCTTCGGAACGAGGTAGAGTCCGGCCTCGACTTGAGGCGCAATACTCTGGAACAGTTCGTGCTGATCGCCTTCGGACACGACATCCTCGCGCAACCGTACGACGACATCCTGCGCGTGCGACATCGGCTCGATGCTGGCAGTCGGCACCGCTTGCATCTCCTCGATGAGTGCGAAGATGCCGTTCATTTGACCCAGCACCGCGTCCGCTTCCTCGTCGCTCACGGCAATGCGGGCGAGTCGGGCGATGCGCTTGACGTCTTCAAGACAGAGGGACATGGTGCGAAAGCGAGAGTGATAGCGACAGGCCGCGAAGGGTTGCGCCGCAGTACGCGCAGGACTTCAAATGGCCGAGATTACTAGGTTATCATAACTTATTTTTTTCCCACATCTTGTAAGCGGAATTCCCCAATGTTCGGTTTCCTGAGCGGTTATTTCTCCAACGATCTCGCGATCGATCTCGGCACGGCCAACACGCTCATCTGGGTGCGCGGTCAGGGGATCGTGCTCGATGAACCCTCGGTCGTGGCCATCCGCCAGGAAGGCGGCCCGAACGGCAAGAAGGTGATCCAGCAGGTGGGCCTCGCAGCGAAGCAGATGCTCGGACGCACGCCAGGCAACATCACCGCCATCCGGCCGATGAAGGATGGCGTGATCGCCGACTTCACCGTTACCGAGCAGATGCTCAAGCAGTTCATCAAGAAAGTCCACGATTCCCGTCTGTTTTCCCCGAGTCCGCGCATCGTGATCTGCGTGCCCTGCGGTTCGACGCAGGTGGAACGCCGTGCGATCCGGGAGTCGGCGTACGGCGCTGGCGCGAGAAAGGTCGAACTGATCGAGGAACCGATGGCTGCGGCGCTCGGTGCAGACTTGCCGGTTGAGGAGCCGACCGGCTCGATGGTGGTCGACATCGGCGGCGGCACCACCGAAGTGGGTGTCATCTCTTTGGGCGGTCTCGTGTATGCCGGGTCGGTTCGCGTGGGCGGCGACAAGTTCGATGAAGCAATCATCAACTACATCCGCCGCAACTATGGGATGCTGATCGGCGAGACCACGGCGGAGGAGATCAAGAAGGAAATCGGCTCCGCCTTTCCGGGTTCGGAAGTGAAAGAGAAGGAGGTGAAAGGCAGAAACCTCGCGGAAGGCATTCCTCGCAGTTTCACCATCTCCTCGAACGAGATTCTCGAAGCGCTCACCGAGCCGCTCAATTCCATCGTGAGCGCGGTCAAGACCGCGCTCGAGCAAACTCCGCCGGAACTCGGAGCGGACATTGCCGAGAAGGGAATGGTGCTCACCGGGGGTGGCGCCTTGCTGCGCGACATCGACCGGCTGCTGATGGAAGAAACCGGGCTGCCTGTCGTCGTGGCGGAAGATCCTCTCACCTGCGTGGTGCGAGGCTCCGGCAAGGCACTCGAACACATGGACCGCTTCACCGCCATTTTCACCAACGACTAGTCATGCTGCACCCGAGGACCGCGGGATTGCTGACGCGGTCTCCGGGTGGCTGTCGCAGCGCGCGCCGGCGGCCGCTCCCTCATGGAAGACCAGCACCCGCCATTCTTTGAGCGCGGCCCCAGCCCTCTCGCCCGCTTCACGTTCTTTGCCCTGCTGTCCATCGTCCTCCTGTTCGCGGACGCGCGCCTGCGCTATCTCGAACACATCCGCGAGGCCGTATCGGTTGCGCTTTATCCCTTCGAGCGTGCAGCGCTCGCGCCGGGCGCGGCGCTGATTCGTCTGGCGACGTTCTTCTCCACCCAGTCCAAGCTGATCGACGAAAACGAAGCGCTGCGCGTGAAGACGCTCGAGCTGGGCAGCAAGGCTGCCCGCCTGGAAGCCCTCACTGCGGAGGCGCGCCAGCTGCGAAAGCTGTTCTCCGCCTCCGAACGGACCGATCTCACCCTGCAGCTTGCGGAAATCGTCTACGCCAAGCGCGATCCCTTCGTTCGCAAGGTGGTGGTGGACCGCGGGTCGCAGCATGGCGTGCGCGCCGGGCAGGCGGTCATCGACGAGACCGGCCTCGTCGGACAGGTGACACGGGTTCTTCCGCTCGCCTCCGAGGTCACGCTGATCACCGACAAGAACCAGGCGGTGCCCGTCCAGAACCTTCGCACCGGCGCACGGTCCGTGGTCTTCGGAGTCGGCCGCGACGAGGTTCTGGAATTGCGCTTCATGCCCGTCAACGCCGACGTTCAAGTGGGCGACACCTTGGTCACTTCCGGCATCGACGGGCTTTACCCAGCGGGCTTTCCGGTGGCAACCGTGGCGGCCATCGATCGCAGTGCTACCAATGCGTTCGCGCGGATCGAGTGTTCTCCGAGTGCCGGGGTGAACCGCGGAAGCCTCGTCCTGCTTGTGCTCGACAAGCGCGTGCTGCCGGAGAAGCCGGCGGACGAAGAGCCGGTCACCAAGTCGGCGAAATCGAAGAAGAAGGGATCGTGAACCAAGCCCGCACCGACAAGCCGACGGAGATCCTGCTTCCGGTCAATCCTTTTTTCGTCGCGGGAACCCTTGCGCTGGCCTTCGTGCTCAATCTACTGCCGGTCTCGGGGAGGGCGCTCTTATGGCGGCCCGATTTCGTGGCGCTCTTTCTGGCCTACTGGCTCATCCACTACCCGCGCCGCCTGGGCTTTCTGCTGCCGTGGCTGCTCGGTCTGGCGATGGATGTGGCTGAGGGTGCGCTGTTCGGCCAGTACGCGCTCGGCTACACCGCGCTCGCGCTGATGGCGACACTCGCGCATCGGCGCATTCTCATGTTCGACCTGGTCTCGCAGACCATCCACGTGCTGTTGATGCTGCAGGTGGTGAAACTCATCATGCTGCTCGTGCGGATGGCGGAGGGCGCCGAGTTTCCCGGTTGGCTGTACTTTCTCGGCCCGGTCGTGGCGGCCGTCCTTTGGCCCGTGCTGACGGTGACACTGGTGCTGCCGCAAAAACCCAAACCGGACGCCGATCGCGGCTGACCTGCCCATGTCTCGCCGCATCGAAATACGCAATCCGGAGGTCGAACTCGCCCGGTTTCGCGCGCGGCTCGCCGTCGCGGGAGGCGTGGTCGTGACGCTGTTCGCAGTGCTGCTTGCCCGCTTCTTCTACGTCCAGGTCGTGCAGCACGACTACTACCACGCGCTGGCCGAGAACAACCGCATCTCGATCGTGCCGGTCATGCCGAACCGCGGGCTGATCCTGGACCGCAACGGTGTGGTACTCGCGCACAACTATTCCGCCTATACGCTGGAAATCACGCCGAGCAAGGTGGCGGACCTCGAGGCGACCATCGGCGGTTTGACGTCCGTGGTGGAGATCACCGCCAAGGACCGCAAGCGCTTCAAGCGCCTGATGGAGGAGAGCAAGAGCTTCGAGAGCCTGCCGATCCGCACCCGGTTGTCCGAAGAGGAAGTGGCCAGGTTCGCCGCGAATCGCTACCGCTTTCCGGGGGTCGAGATCAACGCGCGTCTGTTTCGGCAATATCCGAACGGAGAGCACGCGGCCCATTCGATCGGCTACATCGGTCGCATCAGCGATCGCGATCTGGAACAGATCGAAGCCCGCGGCGATACTGCCAACTACCGCGGCACCGATCACATCGGCAAGTTCGGCCTGGAAGAGTCGTACGAGCACGAGTTGCACGGCATCACCGGTTTCGATCGGGTGGAGGTCGACTCCGGCGGACGCGCCGTCCGCTCCCTGGCGCGGCAGGCGCCGGTCTCGGGCAACAACCTGATCCTGGCGCTGGATCTGCGCTTGCAGGAAGTTGCCGAGAACGTCTTCGGCAACTACCGCGGCGCTCTGGTCGCCATCGAACCCTCGACGGGCGGGATTCTGGCGCTGGTCTCGCGGCCGAGCTTCGACCCGAATCTTTTCGTGGACGGCATCGATCCGCAGAACTGGGATGCGCTCAACAACAATCCGGACAAGCCGCTCAACAATCGCGCGCTGCAGGGTCAGTACCCGCCGGGTTCCACGTTCAAGCCGTTCATGGCGCTCGCCGCGCTCGAACTCGGCAAGCGTTCGCCGTCCTACACGATCGCCGACCCCGGCTACTTCACGCTGCCCGGCGTGAGCCATCGCTGGCGCGACTGGAAGGCCGGCGGGCACGGCATGGTCGATCTGCACAAGTCGATCGTGATTTCGTGCGACACGTACTACTACGGCCTCGCCCAGGAACTCGGCATCGACGCCATCCACGACTTCGTGAGCCAGCTCGGATTCGGTGGGAAGACGGGCATCGACATCAAGGGCGAGCAGCCCGGCGTGCTGCCCAACCAGGCATGGAAACTCAAGCGCTACAAGCAGAAATGGTTTGCCGGCGATACCATCTCGGTCGGCATCGGCCAGGGCTACAACCTTGCCACGCCCTTGCAGCTTGCCATGGGCACGGGGGTGATCGCAGCGAGTGGAGCAGTGTACAAGCCGCATCTCGTCCGGCAGGTAGAGGACAGCCGCAGCAAGGTGCTCACCCCCGTTGCGACCGACCCGGTGCGCATGCTCGATTTCAAACGCGAGAACGTGCAAAGGGTGAAGGCGGCGATGGTCGACGTCACGCGCCCGGGGGGGACGGCATCGAAAGCGGGTGCCGGCGCGCAGTACGTCTTCGGCGGCAAGACCGGAACCGCGCAGGTGGTAGCCATGAAGCAGGGCGAGCGCTACGACGAGAAACGGGTCGCCGAGCGCCACCGCGACCATGCGCTTTTCATCGCGTTCGCGCCCGCCGAAGATCCGAAGATCGCACTCGGAATCCTGGTCGAAAACGGCGGCCACGGCGGCTCGACCGCCGCACCGATCGCGCGCAAGCTCCTCGATTTCTACCTTCTGGGCAAGCTGCCGGAGTCGATGCAGGTCGGAGAAGAAGATGGCGACGCCGGCGATTAAGCGGATCGTGACCTTTCTCGCCGGTCACATCGACAGCTTTCTGCTGACCTCGCTGCTGGTGCTGCTCGGCGTCGGGCTGATGACGCTCTACAGCGCCGGGGAGCAGAACCCGGCCCGGGTGACGAGTCAGCTCGCCAACATCGGCGTCGCCTTCGCGGTGATGTGGGTGGCCGCGAACATCCCGCCGCACATCCTCAAGAGCTTCGCCGTACCGGCTTACATCATCGGCATCGTCCTGCTGGTGGCCGTCGACCTGTTCGGCGAGATCGTCAACGGCGCCCAGCGCTGGCTCGACCTTGGTGTCACCCGCATCCAGCCCTCGGAGCTCATGAAGATCGCCGTCCCGCTGATGCTCGCGTGGTACTTCGACCGCTACGAGGCGACGCTGCGCATCAAGCACTTCGCCATCGCCGCGGTGATGCTCCTGGTGCCGATCGGATTCATCGCCAAGCAGCCCGATCTGGGAACCGCCATCCTCATCCTCGCGTCCGGTTTCTACGTGATCTTTCTCGCCGGACTCTCCTGGAACATTCTGCTCGCGCTCTTTGCCGCGGGGTGCGCCAGCCTGCCGGTGCTCTGGTCTTTCATGCACGACTACCAGAAACGAAGAATTCTGACGTTGATCGACCCGACCGAAGACCCTCTGGGCGCCGGCTACCACACGATCCAGTCGACCATTGCGGTGGGCTCCGGGGGCGTATCCGGCAAGGGCTGGCTCAACGGTACGCAGACGCACCTGGACTTCCTGCCCGAGCGCACGACCGATTTTATCTTCGCCGTCTTCTCGGAGGAGTTCGGTCTCGTCGGTAACGGGCTGCTCCTGTGCCTTTTTCTGATCGTGATCGGGCGCGGGCTGGTGATCGCCGCCGACGCACCGAGCCTGTTCGCACGGCTGCTCGCGGGCTCGCTCGCCCTGTCGTTTTTTACCTACGCGTTCGTCAACATGGGCATGGTGAGCGGTATCCTTCCCGTGGTCGGGGTGCCGCTGCCCCTCATCAGCTACGGCGGGACGGCGCTGGTGACGCTGTTCCTCGGATTCGGCATTCTCATGAGCATCCGTACCAACCGCAAGCTGGTGCAAACGTGACGCGGCTCTCGCATCACTGGATGGCTGTCGCCGATGGCGAGAGTACCAACCGCAAGCTGGTGCAAACGTGACGCGGCTCGCCATCGCCCTGGAACGCGTCGCGCCCTGCGTCGCAGGGCTCATGACGCTTGCGCTCGCCGCCTGCGGAACGGCGCCCTCCAAACCGACGACGGCACCCCCGCCACCAGCGGCCAAACCGGGCGAGCCACCGCCGGCGGGCAAGCGCGGTGGCGGCTACTATCTCGACGACGGGCCCGGAGCCAATCCGCCGGCGAACCTGGACAGCCTGCCGGACGCCGTGCCCAGGCTTGAGCCGCTGCGGCCGGCCTCGAACCGGCCGTATGAGGTGATGGGCAGGACCTACACGCCGCTTACCGCGCTTCAGCCGTACCGCCAGACCGGCGTCGCCAGCTGGTACGGCCGCCGCTATCACGGCAAGGCGACCTCGTCCGGCGAAATCTACGACATGTACGCCATGACGGCGGCGCACCCGACCCTGCCGATCCCGAGCTATGCACGGGTCACGAACATGAAGACCGGCCGCACCACTGTTGTTCGCGTCAACGATCGCGGCCCGTTCCTGCACGATCGGGTGATCGACCTTTCGTATGCTGCTGCCTACCGTGTCGGCACGCTCACCGACGGCAGCGGGCTGGTGACCGTGGAACTCGTCATTCCCGGACGGGAGCCGTCGCCGACGAGGGACGCGCTCGTCGATGTCCAACCACGGTCGCCGCGTCCGGCGGTCCCGCCGCCGGCGGCACCGGACGTGCTGAAGGAGGTCGATGCCGGGCGCGGCATCTTCCTCCAACTCGGTGCGTTCAGCGCGCGCGACAACGCCGAAGGATTTCTGCTCCGCGTCAAGGATCAGGCAGGGGACACGCTGGGGGCCGTCGATGTCTTCCTCCTGAATGGTCTCTACCGCGTTCAGTCGGGGCCCTATGCAAGTGATCCGGAGGCGCGTGCGGCAGCGGCGAGACTGGCCGAGCGCCTCGGCATCAAGGTGGTCGTGACGGCGCGTTGATAGCTACCGGGAACCGATCGTGACCGAACATGCCTTCGACCACGTCGTCCGCACCGACACCGGCAGCAAGGTCGGCACCGTTCGGGGGCTGCCAGGCGGGAACACGACGCGCGTGGAATGGCGTGATGCTTCAGGCGGTCTACTGCTCGTCGCCCTCATCGACGGACCGGGGGCCACCCGCGTGCTCGATGCTGCAGGACAGGACGTAGCCTGCAACGATCCACGCGGGAGCGATGCCGTCCAACCGGCGATTCGGGTGATCGGAACGAGCGTCGTGGTGAGATCGTGCGAAGTGGCCGGACACCCGGCCTGGATCATCGACGACTACGGCAACCGGGAACGCCACTTCGTTTTTGGATGCACGTCGGAGCTTTTCCTGCACGCGCATCTGGACGCGGACGGGTCGATCACCCTAGCGGAGAAGACGCGCACGCACGCGACCTTGCGTACCACCGTACGCCGCGCGGGGAACGGCGCTCTGGTCGCCGATCAGGCGGTAGTCCAGCCAGGCGAAACACTCGAGCAGGTGGCACGCCGCTGCGGTACGACCGCGGACGCGCTGCGGACCATCGATCCGAACTTGTCCGATTTACCCGCTGCGGGCACACAGGTCAGACTGGCCTGATCGCGGGCAGCGCCGCG
>JAEUMW010000255.1 GCA_016791345.1 Betaproteobacteria bacterium
TGATGAAGCGCTTGTTGAGGAGATTGCGATAGCGCTCGAGGTCGGCCGCTGCCTGCTGATAGTCCGAGCTCGCCGCCTCCAGCTGCGATCGCGCCGACAGGATATTGAGGCGCAGGTCCTGCGGATCGAGCCGCGTCAGCGAGTCGCCGGACCTGACCGCGCTGCCGACCTCCACCTCGCGCTCGAGAATCTTGCCGCCGACGCGGAAGCCGAGGTCGGTTTCGTAACGCGCGCGCACCTCGCCGGAATAGGTGGCGTGCAGACGCTGGTCGGACACCACCGCCTGAACCGTACGCACCGGCGGCGCCTGCTCGTGCCGCGCCTCCTCCCTGCCGCAGCCCGCAAGCAGCGAGAGTACGATGAGCAGGGACAGCGTCCGTGGCATGTGCGAACCGCGCTGCTCCTTCATGGCCGCCCTCGCGATGCCGTTGCCGTGGAATCGACCACGCGCACCGTCGCCGGATCGGTCGCGATGCCGGACAGCAGCGCGCGCAGATGCGTATCGAGGTACGCGTCCTCGGCGATGTTGCGGACCTCGAGACGCCCGAACGAATGCATCCACAGCGCCGCCATCACGACCGGCGCGATCGCCACGCGCGTCAGATGATGCGCATCGAATGCGCGGAAGTCTCCTGCCTTCACGCCGCGCGCGAGCACCGTTTCGACGAGGCGCGAGCCGCGCTCGATCACCTCCTCGAAGTAGAAGCGCGCGAGCTGCGGAAAATTGCCCGCCTCGCCGATCACGAGTTTCGGAATGCCGCTGAAGGGCGAGCGCACGAGCGCATCCCACCAGCCGCGGATCAGCAGCACGAGGAGTTCGGGCGCCCCGCCCCGGAACTCCGCCACCAGTGACTCGCCCATCTCGATCGTCTCCACCAGCCCCTTGCGCACCACGGCCTGAAACAGCTCCTCCTTGTTGCGGAAGTAGAGGTACAGCGTGCCCTTGCTCACGTTCGCGCGGGCCGCCACGTCGGCGAGTCGCGTGGCCGCGTAGCCGCGCTCCACGAAAAGCTGCAGCGCCGCCGCCGTCAGCTCGGCCGGGCGATCGTCCTTGCGGCGCACCCAGCGCGGTCGCGATTTCCTGGCGGCGGTTGCCATGCGATCAGTCCAGCGTCTCGCGGTAGCGGTGGAGCGCAATCGTTGCGACGACGGTGAGAAACAGCGCGATCGGCCACAGGTTCGGCGTGATCTCGGTGAGGCCGTTGCCCTTGAGCAGGATGCCGCGCACGATGCGCAGGAAGTGCGTGAGCGGGAATACTTCGCCGATCCATTGCGCCCACGCCGGCATGCCGCGAAACGGGAACATGAATCCCGACAAGAGCAGCGACGGCAGGTAGAAGAAGAACGTCATCTGCATCGCCTGCATCTGGTTCTTGGCGATGGTCGAGAAGGTGAAGCCGACGGAAAGGTGTGCCGCCATGAAGAGCACCAGGGCAAAGGACAGCAGCGTCAGGCTGCCGAGGAATGGCACGTCGAAAAGCACGATCGCGGCCAGGAGGATGAGCGCGACCTGTACATAGCCGATGATGATGTAGGGAAAGATCTTGCCCGCCATCACCTCCGCCGGTTTCACCGGTGTCGCGAGCAGGTTCTCCAGCGTGCCGCGCTCGCGCTCGCGCGTCACCGCGATGGAGGTCATCATCACCATCGTCATCGTGAGGATCACGCCCATGAGCCCCGGCACGATGTTGTACTGCGTGATGCCTTCGGGATTGTAGCGCCGCTGCACGCGCACCTCGAAGGGCGGCGGGTCGTTGCGCAGATGCCCGAGACTGCCCTCGAGGTCACGGTTGAGCGCGGTCTGGTTCAAGCTCAAAAGCGCTGCCAGGGCGTTGCTGGTCGCCGCCGGATCCGTCGCATCGGCTTCCACCAGCAGCACCGGACGCTCGCCGCGCGCGAGCTTGCGCGAGAAGTTCTCCGGAATGGAAACCACGAACTGCACCTCGCCCATCGCGAGCAACCGGTCGGCCTCCGCCTCGCTCTCGACGCTCTCGACGATGCGGAAGTAGCCGCTGTTTTCCAGCGCGCGCACGAAGGTGCGCGAGAACGGACTCTCGTCGGCGGACAGCACCGCGGTCGGCAGATGCTTCGGATCGGTGTTGATGGCATAACCGAAGAGCACGAGCTGCAGCAGCGGGATGCCGATCATCATCGCGAAGGTGAGGCGGTCGCGCCGCAACTGGATGAACTCCTTCGCCAGCATGGCGGTGATCCGCGACCAGGAAAAGCGGCTCCTCATCGTTCGAAGTTGTCCCGCGCTTCGTCCATGAGGCGGATGAACACGTCCTCGAGTCCCGGCTCGGCGCGGCTCCAGGTGAGGTCCGATCGCCCGAGATACGGGGCGAGCCCCGCTTCGAGCCGCCCGGCATCCGTGCCGCTCACGTGCAGCGCCGACCCGAAGGGCACCACCATCTCGATGCCGGGTCGGGCGCGCAGTTCGGCGGCCAAGCTGGCAAGCCCCGCGCCCGCTACCGACCACGTCACCAGCCGCGACTGCTCCACCATCTCGCGCGCAGTGCCCTGACTCAGCAGGCGACCGTACGCCAGGTAGGCGAGCTTGTGGCAGCGCTCGGCCTCGTCCATGTAATGCGTGCTCACCAGCACCGTCATGCCGCCGGCTGCGAGCGCGTGGATCTGCTCCCAGAAATCGCGCCGCGCTTTCGGGTCGACACCCGCCGTCGGCTCATCGAGCAGCAGCAATTGCGGCGCATGAATCAGGCACGCAGCGAGCGCAAGACGCTGCTTCCATCCGCCCGAGAGCTCGCCCGCCAGCTGCTGCTGCCGGTGTTCCAGTCCCAGGCGCGCGAGGGCTTCGCGCACGGCGTTCACGCGATCGCGCACGCGGTAGAGCCGTGCGATGAAATCCAGGTTCTCGCGGATGGTGAGGTCTTCGTACAGACCGAATTTCTGCGTCATGTAGCCGACTTCGCGCTTGATCGCCCCCGTCTCGCGCACGATGTCGTAGCCGAGACACCGGCCGCTGCCGGCATCCGGCGTGAGCAGACCGCAGAGCATGCGGATGGTGGTGGTCTTGCCGCTGCCGTTGGGGCCGAGGAAGCCGAAGATCTCGCCGCGGTGCACGCGGATGGTGAAGTTGTCCACCACGCGCCGGCCGTGAAAGCTCTTCGCAAGACCGTGCACGTCGATGACGGCGCGGTCGTCTTGAGCGGACACCGCGCTCACGAGGGTGATACGGTCACGTCGACCGGCTGACCCGGCTTGAGTCGGGTGGCATCTGCCGGCACTGGGCGCGCCTCCACCAGGAAAACCAGCTTCGAGCGCGTCTCGCGGCTGTAAATGACCGGGGGCGTGTATTCGGCCTGGGGCGCGACGTAGCTCACCACGGCGCCCACCGGTTCGCAGCCTTCGCAGGCGATGCGCACCTTGTCGCCGA
>JAEUMW010000256.1 GCA_016791345.1 Betaproteobacteria bacterium
GACCAGCAAGAACACGCTTCCCAATCCTGCGTTTTATCTGCGACGCAACGGGACGATGGACGCCATGCTGAGTTCCAATACGACGCTCAACGGCTCGGACAGCGGAAGACGTACCACGAAGGTTTTCAACAGGTCTGTCCAGAAGAGGGTGTGGCACTACGTCGTTGTCCAGTTCAAGCTCGAGTGGGACGTGTCGAAGAAGCCTTACTTCAGGGTTTGGCACGCCGTCGGCAACGGTTCACCGGTGCAGGTCGCCAATACGTCGATCGCAAACCTCTACCGTGAAAGCGCGAGCTACACCCCGTCCAAGTTCGGTATTTATCAATGGAACGTGAGCAACTGGGGCTCGTCGACCACACGCACCCTATACACCAAGGGTTTGCACATCTTCCGGGATCAGTCCGGCTCTCCCGCGCTGGGGGTGGGCCCGATGCTCGAGTATCTGCGCGCGATCTGATCGGTGACACCGCGCCGCTTCCGCCGGCAACGGTGGAAGTGGTGCAATCACCTATCGGTAGCGGTTGGGTCTCGGGGGGCAGGGCGCGGTGCAATGCACTGCGACAATCGGAGCCACCAACACCGCTACTGAATGACGAACGGCTGCGGCTGCCCGGCGGCATAGCCTTGGCCATAGTCGACGCCAATCTCCCGCAATGCCTGCAGGATCGCCTCGTCCTGCACCCATTCGGCAATGGTCTGCAATCCCATGATGTGACCGATGCGATGCACGGCCTCCACCATTGCGCGATCTATCTCGTCGGTGGCCAGATTGCGGATGAAGCCGCCGTCGATCTTGAGAAAGTCGACCGGCAGCGTCTTGAGGTAACTGAACGAGGAGACGCCGGTGCCGAAGTCGTCGAGCGCAAACCGGCAGCCACGTGCTTTCAGGATGTCGATGAAGTGCAGGACGTGAGCGAGTTCGGAGACCGCAGAGGTTTCCGTGATCTCGAAGCATAGCGTATGGGGTGAGACGCCCGTACGTTCGATCTGCTCGATCACGAAGTCGAGAAAGTCCGCGGCTCCCAGCGACTGCGCGGAGACGTTGATCGAGTACATGATGTGACCTGGCTGCGGCGGCGCGGTGGACAGGGCGTCGAGCGTCTTTCTGACGACCCATCGGTCTATCGCGAGCATGAGCCCGTAGCGCTCTGCCGCCGGCAGGAAGGCGCCAGGGGGAACGATCTGCCCTTCCTCGTCCAGCATGCGCAGCAGGATTTCGCCGTGATGGCCGGCGGGCGCGCATGGTGCAATCGGCACGATCGGCTGGTAGTACAGACGGAAGCGGTCGTCTGCGAGCGCCTGCTGGATGCGCGGCATCCAGCGCATCTCGCCGTGGCGCTGTGCCAGCATGCTGTCGTCGGCCTGATAGACGTGCACGCGGTTGCGCCCTTTTTCCTTCGCTGCGTAACAAGAGCTGTCGGCGGCGCTCAATACTCCGGAGGGCGTTTCGCCTGCCTGGATCAGAGGAACGAGTCCTATGCTGACACCGATCTGGAAACTCTTGTCCTGCCAGACGAAGCGAAAGCCGTGCACCAGTTCACGCAGGTTGTCCGCGATGCGCTTGGCTTCGGTTACCGCACAGTGCTCGAGCAGTACCCCGAACTCGTCGCCACCGAGCCGCGCCAGAGTGTCGCGCGCGCGCAGCTTCGTCCGCAGCAGTGCGGAGATCTGGCGCAACAGATCATCACCAGCGGCGTGGCCGCAGGTATCGTTCACCACCTTGAACTGATCGAGATCGAGATACAGCAGCGCGTGCGGGGCGTAAGGACTGGCCGAGGCGAGCAGATGCGTCAGCCGGCGCTCGAATTCACGGCGGTTGACGAGTTCCGTCAGAGTGTCGTGGGTGGCCTGATGCGATAGCTGCTGTGCGAGTCTGCGCTGCGCGGTCACGTCGCGGAAGACGAGCACCGCACCAATGGTGGTGTTGTGTCGATCGAGAATGGGCGCAACCGACGTGTCGATGCTGATCTCGCGGCCATCGCGGCAGATCAGCACGATGTGGTCGAGCGGACCTGCGCGCTCTCCCGCCCACAAGCCGTCGCCGATGGGATCGGCAACCGGCTTGCGCGTTTCTTCGTGCACGATGCGCAACACTTCGCGAACCGGTCGCCCCTTCGCTTCGTCTTGCGGCCACCCGGTCAGCTCCACTGCGACCTTGTTGAGATAGGTGATGGTTTCTTCGGCATCGGTGGTGATCACTGCATCACCGATGCTGGCGAGCGTTACCCGGAAGAGTTCCTTTTCCGCCTGCAGCACCTCGTTGGCGCGGGCGAGCTGGGCCGTTCGCTCGCCGACCTTTTGCTCCAGTTCCTCGTTGACTTGCCGAAGTGCCCGCTCTGCCCGCTTGCGTGCGCTGATGTCGCGACAGAGGGCAATGATTCGGCGCTGGCCCTGCATGTTGACGACTGTCGCGTTGACCTCGATCGGAGTGATCCGCCCGGTCAGATCGACGTAGTCGACTTCGAGGTTGCGCACAAATCCGCGCGCGAGGCATTGATCGATCTCGGTGGCCTTGCGCGTGACGTCGTACGGTGCCATCCACTCGGTAACCTTATGACCCTGGATGTCCGCCAGGACAGCGCGTCCCGTCAGGTAGACGTACTCGCGATTGGCATCGAGGATTCGCCCTTCTGCGTCCATGATGTGATAGCCGGTGCCGGTAGTGTCGACGAGCGTGCGATAGATCTCGTTACCTGCCTGCAGAGCCGCCTCGGTTCGCTCGTGCTCGGCGATTTCCGCCTCGAGGCCGGCGAGTGCGGCCTGCTGACGGTCTCGTGCCGCGGCCAGTTCGTTGAGCAGCACCACGTTATCAAAACGCAGCTGAAGCGATTCCCGCAGAGACAGATAGAAGCGGCGCGAGATCGCGCTCATCATGATGGCGAACAGCACCAGCATCCCGCTCATCACGACATACACCTGGGCGAGGTGGAGCGTCATGCGCACCGCAAGCGGCAGGATCGCAGGCAGCAGGAAGGCAAAATAGGCGCCGCGGAAGGAAGACAAGGTGCTCATCGCGCCGGCGGAAAGCCCCGCGATCATGAAGGCGAGAAACACCTCGTGAAGCAGGCTGGGCTCGCGAAACGGGAAGACACCCGCCACGCCCCACAGTACACCCGAAAGCCCGACCGCGAACACGAAGGCATGGCCCCACGCTGGCGCCTCATCGGGAGGTGGATCGATCTGGAAATAGCGCTGCATGAGCCAGACTCGGCCGAGTGTAAGCAGTGCGAGGAGACAGAGCCACCCGAGCAGCATCGCGTGCGACACCTGCTGCCACAACACGAGGGTGACCGCGCAACCGCTGACGGCCGAGGCAACGAGTACCGTGGGGAGTTGCCGATAGAGCAGTCGGATCTGCTCCGTCTTGACCAATGCGTCGTGCGAACTTGTGGCAGGCGGTGGCCCGGTTCGCCGCGGGTGCGAGATACTGCAGAGACCTACCCAGCGGTCAACAAAGGCCAGTCCCGTGCGCAACGGAGGGGAACGCAAGTCCGCCATCATGCATCCGCTGATGAGCTGAAACAGCTGGTTCTCGGCGGTGGTCGCGGCAGGGCGCATTCCCGTGCGCCCGACGACGCGTGCGCTTTGCCCTGGCAGGAGCACACGCGCGTTCGCGAGAACAGACATCCCGCTTCGCCGCAGCCGTGCCAGGCAGCGTTCGCAAACCACTCTTCGTGATAATGCCCGAGATTGCGCTGAGGAAAAACGTGGGTAACGATTCACCCACGAGCGACAGACCCATCGCACGCGCGGTGAATGTGGCCGCAAGGCTAGCGATTTCGGGTGCGTGTTTGGGTTGTGACTGGGAACACGGCATCGAGCACCTGCCATGTGAACGCGTACACGTCCCCGTCTTTCGAGGCGCGCGGACCTGCAACGTTGAGTACACGCACGCCATGCTGAACGAGAAATGCGCGCACTTGCGACGCGTCGAACGATTCGGGCGTCACATGCACACAGGGCTTACCCAATTCGTCGGCGAACATTCGGGTGAGCCGTGAACCGCCGGTGAGGTCAGGGGCGATCGACACGATCAGCGTCGCATCGCTGTCGCGCACATTCCACTGCGTGCGCTGCGCGTAGTCTTCGGCGGTTGTCTCTCGCAATCGGTAGCGATCGGCGAGGGAACCGTCCTCGGCCAACCGTCCTCGCGGACACCAGCCGCCGTGCGCAATGCGACGTGCTATCGCCCAATCGAGCGCCGCGCGGTCGGCTCCGGTCTGGCCGCCCGAGACGAACGTGATCGACGCGAACCGCCGATCGATCTCATCCGCTTCCGTCGACATCGATCTGCCGTCGGGCCATCCTAGAAGCAGTTTCCGGCGGAAAGTCCGGTGCGGCAACTCCACTGGAAGACCGCGTTCCCCTGCTTGGCGGAGCGCTGGAATGTCGCGGTGGGCTCAGCGAGGATGGCATCGGGCAGCGGCATCGTGATCGGAACCTTCTTCGAGTTGGTGAAGAAGCGCAGGAAGCAGGTGGCGCCGGACTCGCAGAGCGAGGTGATGATCGAGTCGTAGAACGCCCGTTCCGTTGCGCGCATCTCCCCGACGACGACGAACTGCAAGAGTCCGAGCCGTCCCGCCACCTGCCAGTCCTGACCGCGAGCCAGTGGTTCGGCAGCGGGTCCGAAGGTCGAGACCGCAACACCGAGCACGAGCAGGATCGCCGCCTTCATCGCTTCTCCGACAGGGATCGTGCCAATCTAGCCAGGTGCGGCGTGCCCATAATGCCGCGGCGACCGGGCTGCGGAGAGGGCGCCGCGATGCGCGGAGGTGTGCGCACTGTCGGCGCCATCGAACCCAGGGACTGCCCCAGGGGTCGGGAGCCGGCTGCGCGCGCCCAAGTGGATGACTTCCATGCTGCCGTCGGCGTGCTCGACAACCGCCATGCAACTGTCGACCCAGTCGCCACAGTTGATGTATCGCACGCCATCGATGTCGCGGACGGTGGCGGCGTGGATGTGGCCGCAGATCACCCCCTCGAGATTGCGGTCCCTGGCGTTGCGCACCACGGACTGCTCGAAGTTGTCGATGAAGCTTACTGCATTCTTGACCTTGCGTTTGGCGTAGCCCGAAAGCGACCAGTGGCCGGGGACGCCGAGCGAGCGCCGGAGCCACGACAGGGTGACGTTCAGCCGTACCACCAACGCGTGCGGACGATCGCCGAGCACGGCGAGCCAGCGGTGACAGCGCGTGATGGTGTCGAATTCGTCGCCGTGCGGCAGCAGGTAGCGCTGGCCGTCGGGATGGCGACGCGGAAGAACCTGCGGCACCGCGTCCATCCTACGCAACGACCTCGCGTCGCTGAGATCGCCCGCAGCCGGTCCCGCCCCTGCGGGCTCGCCGTCGTCGTTGGCTACACCACCATGATCGCCCGCAGAACAAGATAAAGGGGGACATAGCGCTTTTGGGCTTCACGAAATCCCCTGTTGACCACGGCTGACGGCGGAGAGACAATGACCGCGCAAAATCCAGCCTTCAACGGCCAAGACAAAGCGGCTGCGCACCGGTGCCATACCGTCCACCGTGCCTGAGTCCACATCTCGATGGACAACGCGTAGCGCAACAACAAGGGGGGACATAATGACATAAATATTATGACTTGGTGTGACAGCCGCAACGACTGCCGCAGCTGTCAACGGTGCGTCGCTAGCGCGAAGCGCGCCGAACAAGAATACCCTCCGGCGCGTGCGATGCGCGTGCACACGACTCAGCAGGTTCGGTGTGCTCCAGATCGCAGCGACCAATGGGAGACAGGCAGTCTGATCGAGGGGAGGCTTCTGGAGTTTGGCCCACGTGTCATCACACGAAAAGGACCTTGCTCCTTCGCACTCCAAAGAGCAATACAGCACCGCAGCTTGAGAGACGGCACCGTATCCGGACGTCACGCCGCTGCGAGTGGAGAGGCGCCGCCGTGCAACGATGGCTTCGCTGCCGCGTGTACGTGGGCGCGTCGATTCCCGGGGAGGAACCGGCATGGCAGAGACAAAAACGGCGGACTACGCCGCAGTCGCAAGAGACCCCAAGTTCGTCGAGCTTTCGCGCAGGAAGAAGCGCTTTCTGATCGGCTGGTGGGTGTTCTCGACGCTGTTCTACTTCGGGCTCCCCATCTGGGCGGGCAACACGACTTCGCAGTCGGACATCGGCAACATGAAGGTGATCGGGGTGCTGCCGTTGCTCTTTCTGTACGCCCTTGCGCAGTACGTCGTATGCATCGTTATCGCGCTCTACTACGCGCGGTGGGCGAACAATAATTCGGACCGACTCAACGACGAATTGTTGCGCGAGCTGAAGACCAGGTAGCCCTCGCGCGCCAGAAGCATGGGCTCTGTGTAGCTCTCGACGCAGACGCCCTCTGCGCGAGCGTTCGTGATCTGCAATTGACCAGAAACCAGAAGGGGGGATGGCAATGGGTAGCATCCTGCGATTTGTAGCAATCTGCCTAGGACTGTTGGCGCTGGCGGCGGTTTCGCTGCCCGCCGTGGCCGCTGGCGACAACCCGGGGACGATCGTCCTTGCACAGGCAGCCGGACAAACGGCCGCACCTGCAGCAGCGCCGGCACCCAGCCCGGCACCGGCAGCGGCTGCCGCTCCGGCCCCGGGAGGCGCTAAAGCGAACAAGCCGCTGACGATGGGGATGTTCGTCGTCATCATCGTGTTTACGCTGGGCATCGTTTACTGGGCCGCGAGTCGGACCAAGACCACTGCCGACTTCTATGCCGCGCGCTCTTCGATCACCGGCTTCCAGAACGGATGGGCGATTGCCGGCGACTACATGTCGGCAGCGACCTTTCTCGGCATGGCGGGCCTGATCTCGTTGAACGGGTTCGACGGTTTCCTCTACCCGACAGGCTGGATGGTGGCCTTCGTGACCGTGCTACTCATCGTTGCGGAGCCGTGCCGCAATGCGGGCAAGTACACTGTCGGCGACGTGCTATCCGTGCGCACCGCGCCGAAGCCCGTCCGAGCCACGGCCGCGATCGTCACGTTGTTCATTTCGACCTTCTACCTGACGGCGCAACTCGTCGGTGCGGGCAAGCTGATGGAGCTTCTGATCGGCATCCCGTACTCGGCGTCGATCCTGGGTGTGGGCATTCTGATCACGATCTACGTCGTTTTTGGCGGCATGATCGCAACCACCTGGGTGCAGATCATCAAGGCGGGGCTTCTCGTCGGCGGCGGGGTGCTCCTCTCGGTGCTCGTGCTGGCCAAGGTGGGCATGAACCCGTTCCAGCTTCTGGATAACGTTGTCAACAGCACGGCCATTCAAAGCTGGGTGCAAGCGAAGCTCGGCCACGCGACACCACAGCCAGGCTTCGACTACGGGCAGCGCTACCTCGAACCTGGGCTGTTCCTCAAGGACGTCTGGGACCAAGTCTCGCTAGGCATGGCCGTCTGTCTCGGCACCGCCGGCATGCCGCATATCCTGATGCGCTTCTTCACGGTTCCCGATGCGAAGACGGCGCGCAAGTCGGTTCTCGTCGCGATGTTCATCATCGCCACGTTCTTCCTGCTGACGATTTTCATGGGCTACGGCGCCGCGACGCTGCTGACGCCCCAGGGGATCGCCGCCGTCGACAAGACGGGCAACATGGCGAATCCGCTGCTCGCTCGCTTCCTTGGCGCCCAGTTCGATCCGCTGTTCGGCGACTTCCTGCAGGCGTTCATCTGCGCGGTGGCCTTCGCGACCATCCTCGCGGTCGTTTCGGGCCTCGTGCTCGCCTGCTCGGCCGCCATCTCGCACGATGTCTACACCAACGTCATCAAGAATGGCCGTGCTGAGCAAAGCCAGCAGATGCGGGCAGCGCGGATTACGTCGCTGGTGGTGGGCATCATCGGCATTATCATCGCCTTCGCGGCGGAGAAGCAGAACGTCGCCCACCTTGTGGCCTTGGCGTTCGCAACCTCCGCATCTGGCATCCTGCCTGCGGTGGTATTGAGCTTGTACTGGAAGAAGATGAGCACTGCCGGCGTGATTGCGGCACTGCTGATCGGCACGTTCAGCGGCATAGGCCTCGTGCTGGTCTCACCCAACATGACCTATCCTCAGCTGATCGCCGCCGCCGATCAGAAGGTGATCAATAAGCTGGAGGCGAAGGTGACTGCTGGAACGACCTTGAGCGCGAAGGAGGAAACCGACCTCAAGAATGCCAAGGCGTCCTACGAGGCCAATAAGGACGGCACGTCGATGGTCGGACTGGCGAAGCCGCTGTTCCCGCTCAAGGTCCCGGCGATCGTTTCCATCCCGCTCGGGTTCCTGGCGGCGTTTCTGTTCTCGTTGCTCTTCCCGAACCGACGCGAGCAAGACGCGTTCGAGGCGGCCTACGTCCGTCAGACGATCGGCATCGGGGTCGCCGCGGCCGTGTCGCACTAACGCCAGCAGTTGCGGAGCGAAAGGGGGAGGTTCTCCCCCTTTCGCTCTTGGTTTGGGCGCTTCCTTTGGGGAGACTCTCGCTCGAAAGCATCCAAGCCGAGGAGCCAACCAGCCTGTCAATCCAATGGCAATGTTCCCTTTAGGCAAAGCGGACGTTACGCCTTTGGGCTGACAGCGCTGGACTTCCCTATTCGGAACGCCCCACTGTTGCGTGAAACAGGCGTCCAGGCTCCACGTGAGGCTGGTTGGATTGTTCACCTCCTGGTAGACCGTGTGTGTGGCGCTCGGTCGAGCGCCGGAGTCGTGCTCGACTGCACGACGGTGTTCTGCGCTGCGGTCCAGTGCACCCCGCGGCTCATCACCCAGAAGTCGATGATGTCGCCGACCAGGAAGAGGTGCTCGGACTCGTATTCGCGGAGACACTCGAGTAGGGGTTCGGCTTGACACGCGGCGCATGCCGAGGCGGATCTCCGAGAGGTAGATCGACCGTACCTTTGGCGTCGCGATCAGGGCTCCGCAGGCGTCGGTTGCTGGTCGACTCTCTCTGCGAGCGATCAAGCCGGTTTCAAAGCAAGACCCCATGCGAACGGTGCGCGGCGGCACGCAACGGACACAAGGGTAGGTAAGACGCCGGCGGATGGCCGTCCTGGCGGGAAAAGGACAAGCAGCGGGCCCGCGACGCGACGAGGCGCCGCCTGGGCCGCGAGGCCCGGTTTCTCCGGCTAGTGCGACACCGCTCCGGCTGCCCCGAAGCCGGTTTGCGCACGGACGTACTGATCCTCAAACGCGGCTTTTTCCTTCGCAGCCTGCGCGCTGTGGTCGAGCTTGGAAACCAGCCAGCAGACGAAGAACGCCAGCGGCATCGAGAAGATTGCGGGCTGCTCGTACGGGAAGAGCGGTTGCGGGTTGCCGAGCACCGTCACCCAGACGGCCTTCGAGAACACCACGATCGCAACGGCAGAGACGAGGCCGACCAAGCCACCCCACACGGCGCCCCGCGTGGTAAGACCCTTCCAGTACATGGAAAGGAACAGCACCGGAAAGTTGCACGAGGCGGCGATGCCGAACGCGAGGCCGACCATGAATGCGATGTTGAGTTCCTCGAACAGGATCCCGAGCAGCACAGCGACCACGCCGAGTCCCAGCGAGGAGATCTTGGAGGCGCGCACTTCCGCGCCCTCCGAAAGCTTGCCGAGCTTGATGGCATTGGCGTAAATGTCGTGCGAGAGCGCCGAAGCCCCGGCGAGCGCCAAACCCGACACCACGGCGAGGATGGTGGCGAAGGCGACGGCCGCGAGGAAACCCAGCAGCAGATTCCCGCCCACGGCGTGCGCAAGATGCAGCGCCGACATGTTGGTGCCGCCGATCAACTTGCCCGCGATGTCGCCGCCCTCGAAGTAGACCGGGTTCTGGCCGACGATCACGATCGCCGAAAGGCCCATCAGGCTCACCACGCAGAAGAAGAAACCGACGCAAAAAGTCGCCACGAACACGCTCTTGCGCGCCTGCTTGGCGTCCGGCACCGTGAAAAACCGCATCAGGATGTGCGGCAGCCCGGCCGTGCCGAACATGAGGCCGAGTCCCAACCCGACCGCAGTGACCGGGTCAGCGAGCATGTTGCCGGGGGACATGATCTTGAGGCCGTCCTTGTGCACCGACACGGCTTTCTCCGCGAGCGTCTCGAAGTTGAATCCGAACTGCGACATGGCCAGCACGATGACGATGGTGCCGCCGCCCAGCAACAGGCAGGCCTTGATGAGCTGCACCCAAGTCGTGGCGATCATGCCGCCGAAGGTGACGTAGATCACCATCATCACGCCAACCACCACCACCGCCAGCCAGTACGGCAATCCAAAGAGCAGTTTGATCAGTTGCCCCGCGCCAACCATCTGCGCGATCAGGTAGAACACGACCACGGCAAGCGAACCGATCGCGGCCATGGTGCGCACCTTCCGTTGATCGAGCCGGTACGAGGTGATGTCGGCAAACGTGAACCTGCCGAGGTTGCGCAGTCGCTCTGCCATTAGGAACATGATGATCGGCCAGCACGCGAAGAAGGCAATGCAGTAGATGAAGCCATCGAAGCCCTTCGCGTAGACGAGGCCGGTGATCCCCAGCAGGGTGGCTGCGGACATGTAGTCCCCGGCGATGGCAAGCCCGTTCTGGGTGCCGGTGATGCCGCCGCCTGCCGCGTAGTAATCGCTCGCCGTCTTCGTGCGCTTTGCAGCCCAGTAGGTGATGCCGAGCGTTGCCGCGACGAAGATCAGGAACATCACGATGGCATGGACGTTGAGCGGCTGCTGCTGCTGGGTTTCCGCCACTGCCGGCGCAGCCAGAGCGCACGTTGTCCACATACCCGAAGCGAGGACGGAAACCCGGGACCGGAGGCTCTGCCTCATTTCATGGCCTCCTTGACGATGTCCGCATTGATGCCATCGAAATCCCGGTTCGCACGGTGGATGTAATACCCGGTCAACAACCAGAAGAACCAGATGATGCCGGCTCCAATCGGCACAGCAATGGTGGTCGCCGCCCCCGTCCAGAGGGGCTTTGCAAGCAGCGCAGGTGCAAAAGCCACGACGAGGATGAAGCCGTAGAAAACTGCCAGCACGACGATTGACAAACCCACCGTGAACCGCGTGCGCTTCGCGACGAGTTCCTCGAACTTCGGATTGCTTCTTATGCGTTCGTAGACATCCGTCGACATCGTGTCCCCCGCCCTAGGTTGATGGACGTCTCCCGCAAAGAGCGCAGCGTCGCAGGACTGGACCTTCGCGGCCCAGAATGGTACAAGCATGGCACGCGGACGGCGGCTTTCGTCAGGTTAATTATTGCCGCCGTCGCCTGTATCGTCGGAACGGGATTATCTTCCAACCCGACGTTCCGCGCCACTCGGGTGCCATGAAACCCAACCATAAAGCAGTGTTCGCCTTGCTCGGTTTCCTGGTTCTCTTTCTGGGCGTGACCGCGGCTGCCGGGTGGACCTTCTACTATGATCTCGAGCCCGAGAGCAAGCGCCGCCTGGTGGAAATAGCCGCACCGCGAGCGCAGCTGGTGATCGGACTCGCGGTATTGGCGTCAGGCGTGCTCGCCGCAGTCTTCATCGTCGCCTACAAGTCATATGTGCGCGGCGCACTCGAGATGGCGGAAGCGATGCACATCATGCTCGAGGCCAATCCCGCGCGTCGCATCGACGTCGAAGGGCCAGCGGAATTGCGGCTGATCGCCCAGTCTGCCAACGCGCTCGCGGAGCACAGCCAAGCGCTCGCGCGTGACCTGGAAACCAAGGTGCAACAGGCGAAGTCGTCGGTGGAAGAGGAAAAGCATCGCCTCGCCGCGCTCATGTCGGAACTGTCACAGGGCGTGCTCGTATGCAATATCGATGGACGCATCCTGCTCTACAACGAGAGCGCGCGCCAGGCGCTCGGCGCTGGCGGACCGGCATCGTCCTCGCTCATCGGTCTTGGCCGCTCTATCTTCACCGTCGTCGATCGTAGCCTGCTTGCTCACGCGCTGGAAACGGTGGAGTCGCGGCTCGAGCGCCGCGAGCCCTATCTCAACGCGCAGTTCGTCACCACCACGCGGGCGGGTCAACTGATCCGGGTGCAGATGGCGCCGGTGCTGGCGACCAGCGGAGCAGCCAGGGACGCCGAACCGGGTGCCAGCGCCCAGGCGCACCGCGAGCAGACGACCATCACGGGTTTCGTGATGATGCTGGAGAACATCACGCGCAGCGTCGAGCGCGATACGAAGCGCGACCTCCTGTTGCAGGCGTTCACCGAGGCAAGTCGGGCCTCGCTCGCGAGCATCCGCGCCGCGGTGGAAACGCTGACGGAATACCCGGACTGCGCGCCACACGAGCGCGACCGCTTCATCCGGGTGATCCGGGAGGAGGTCGGGCACCTGGGCGGCAAGCTGGAGCAGACTACGGCAGACTACGCATCGGCACTGAAGACGCGTTGGCCGCTCGAGGAGATACTCGGGACCGATGTAATCGACGCCCTGCGACGGCAGATCGAGAACCGGCTCGGGATCGCGACCAAGGTCGAGAACCTCGACGACGCGCTCTGGATAAAGGCCGACAGTTACACCCTGATGCAGGCGCTGACCTATCTCGCCGGCCGGCTCAAGGAGGAATTCAAGATCCGCGAGCTGCGCTTCAACTTGTCCGCCCACGCGGGCTTCGCCGAGCTTGACCTGATGTGGTCCGGCCCGACGATCTCGCAGCAGACCGTGTACGAATGGGAGATGGATGCGATGCATGCCGGCGGCGAGTACAGCCCGCTCACCCTGCGCGACGTGACCGAGCGGCACGACGCCGAGACGGTGTTCATCCTCGACAAGGTCAAGCAGCAGGCCGTGTTTCGCCTGCTCCTCCCGCTCGCGAAGCCGGTGCAGCCGACCCCCGGGCTGCCGCGCCGTTACGACGAGAGCCGGCCCGTGTTCTTCGACTTCGACCTCTTTCATCAGGGCAGCCAGTCGCCCGAGCTCGACAGCGTTCCGCTCACGATGCTGAGCTATACCGTGATCGACACCGAGACGACCGGGCTCGATCCGTCCGGTGGTGACGAGATCGTCGCGCTCGGCGCGGTGCGCATCGTGAACGGCCGCCTGCTGCGGCACGAGACCTACGAGCAGCTCGTCGACCCGAAGCGGCTCGTCGGCATGACGGCGGAGACGATTCACGGTATCTCGCAGGAGATGCTGCGCGGCCAGCCCCCCATCGAGGAAGTGTTGCCGCAGCTCCATCAGTTCTGCGTCGACACCGTTCTGGTAGGGCACAACATGGCGTTCGACATGCGCTTCCTGCAGATGAAGGAGGCAGCCAGCGGCGTGCGCTTCACGCAGCCCGTGCTCGACACGCTGCTGCTGTCCGAGGTGTTGCATCCCAACCAGCCGTCGCACGCGCTTGAAGCGATCGCGGAGCGGCTCGGGGTCACCATCGTCGCGCGGCATACGGCGCTGGGCGATGCGCTCGTCACCGGAGAGGTGTTCCTGCGCATGATTCCTATACTGGAAGCGCGTGGCATTCGCACGCTGGGCGCGGCGCGCGAGGCGTCGCAGAACACCTTGCGCGCGCGCGTGGAGTACTGAGACATGCATGCCAGTCGTGCAGAAGTCGGGACTGACGCACCGGTGACGGCGCAGCCGGGCGAGGCCGATCCACATTCGATGTACAGCCCGCTGTCGGGTGTGATCGTTCGCCCACCGGTCACGTGCGCGCCGGATCTGAGCGTGCGCACGGTGCTCGGTCGCATCAACGAGAACAAGGTCGGCTCCATGGTGATCGCCGATCCGGAAACCGCGCGGCCGATCGGCATCTTCACGCTGCGTGATCTGTTGCAGCGGGTCGCGCTCCCCGAGTGTGATCTCGATCGCCGCATCGACGAGGTCATGACGCGCGAGCTGGTGACGTTGCCGCCGGAGGCATCGGCGTACCAGGCGGCGCTCGCCATGGCGCGCAGCGGACTGCGTCACCTGCTCGTGGTGGACGGCGACCGGCTCATCGGCGTGGTCTCGCAGAACGACCTCTTCAATCTGCAGCGCGTCGGCGTGCGGGAAATCAGCGGGAACATCCGACAGGCGACCGACATCGAAGCGCTGGCACGATCGGCGCGGGACATCCGTCAGCTCGCAGAGCGCATGCTGCGTCAGGGCACCGGAGCGGAGACACTGACGCAGCTCATTTCGACGCTGAATGATCTGCTCACGATGCGCGTCATCGAGCTCGTGGCGTCCCGTTTCGATCTGCCGGCCGTCCCGATGTGCTGGATCGCGCTGGGCTCCGAGGGGCGCTTCGAGCAGACCCTGAGCACGGATCAGGACAACGGGATCATCTTCAAGCCGGCAGTGGAGGCAGATACGGAAGCTGTCCGCGGCCAACTGCTGCCGTTCGCCCAGGCGGTCAACCAAGCGCTCGATGCGTGCGGTTTTCCGCTCTGCCGTGGCGACGTGATGGCGGGCAATCCGCTGTGGTGCCTGAGCCTCGCGGAGTGGAAGTCGAAGTTCATCGACTGGATCGTGAGCCCGACACCCGACGCGCTGCTCAACACCACCATTTTCTTCGACTTCCGGCCAATCTATGGCGACGAGTCGCTCGCCGACGGGCTGCGCGAGTGGCTGATGCGGGTGGCGCCGACGAACGCCATGTTTCTCGTGCATTCGGCTGGCAACGCGCTCACCTGCCGCCCGCCTTTGGGCAAGATCCGCGATTTCGTACTGGACAACGACAAAGAATTTCCGCACACGATCAATCTCAAGATGTACGGGTCGCGTCCCTTCGTCGACGCGGCGCGCGTGTTCTCGCTCATCTATGGGGTGCACCATACGAACACCGCCGAGCGACTGCGGCAGGTCGGTGAGCACATCGGTCTCGTTGGCGACAATCTGGCTGCGGTGCTGAACGGCTTCTACTTCATCCACATGCTGCGGCTGCGACGCCAGATCGATCCTACCACCCCGCCAGGGGGCGCGAACCGGGTTGATCCTTACTTGCTGAACGAGATGGACCGCCGGATGCTGAAGGAGGCGTTCAAGCAGGCGCGCCGGCTCCAGATGAACCTCGCCCTGCGCTACAACCTCTAGCGCCGCGCTGCCCCGAAGCCGCGCGCAGCGAAACGCTGCCGGAGGATTCCGGGCACGTCCAGGCCGCAATCGCCTGCATCGTCCGACGTGACCATCCTGTCGGCGACTCCAGGATCGACCTCCGCATGTTTGTCGTGTGCGGTTCTCTACAAAACCCGACAAAGCCCTCGCCAGCTTCTTTCGTGTCGCCGTAAACACATGTCCAATCAGTGTGTTACGCAGTGGCATGGCGATTGCAAAAACGAAGCGCGAACCGGTCCGTCGCGCGACTTCTTCGCTCGCACGGACTGGCACGAGGACCCGTCAATGGAAAGGCTGCCCATCTATCTCGACTACGCCGCGACCACACCGGTCGATCCGCGAGTCGCGGAGAAAATGATTCCCTATCTCACCGAGCACTTCGGCAACCCGGCAAGCCGATCGCATGGCTACGGCTGGCAGGCCGAAGCGGCGGTGGACGAAGCGCGCGAGCAGGTCGCCGCGCTGGTCGGCGCGGACGCCAAGGAAATCGTATGGACGTCCGGGGCGACGGAGTCGAACAATCTCGCGATCAAGGGGGCCGCACGCTTCTATTCGAGCAAGGGCAAGCATCTCGTTACGACAACCACCGAGCACAAATCGGTGCTCGACACGATGCGCGAACTGGAGCGCGAGGGCTTCGAGGTTACCTATCTCGATCCGCAGGCGGACGGACTGCTCGACGTGGATGCCTTCCGCGCAGCGCTGCGTCCCGATACGGTGCTTGCCTCCGTCATGCTCGTGAACAACGAGATCGGCGTGATCCAGGACGTCACCGCTCTTGGCGGTGTCTGTCGCGAGCGCAAGGTGATCTTTCACGTGGACGCGGCCCAGGCGACGGGCAAGGTCGAGATCGATCTCGGTGAGCTTCCCGTCGATCTTCTGTCTCTGTCCGCCCACAAGACCTATGGACCGAAGGGCATCGGTGCCCTGTACGTGCGGCGCAAACCGCGCATCCGCGTGCAGGCGCAGATGCACGGCGGCGGCCACGAGGGCGGCATGCGTTCCGGAACGCTGCCGACGCACCAGATCGTCGGCATGGGCGAAGCGTACCGCATCGCGCGCGAGGAGATGGCAAGCGAGGGCGAGCGCATCCGCGTGTTGCGCGATCGTCTGCTGGCGGGTGTGCTGGGAATCGAGGAGACCTACGTCAACGGCGACCTTACGAGGCGCGTGCCGCACAACCTCAACGCGAGCTTCAACTACGTCGAGGGCGAGTCACTGATGATGGCGCTGAAGAGCATTGCCGTCTCGAGCGGCTCAGCCTGTACTTCGGCGAGCCTGGAGCCGTCCTACGTGCTCAAGGCACTGGGACGCAGCGACGAACTCGCCCACAGCTCGATCCGCTTTTCCATCGGTCGTTTCACCAGCGAAGCGGATGTCGACTACACCTTGGCTCTGCTCCAGGAGAAGGTCGCGAAGCTGCGCGAGCTCTCGCCGCTGTGGGAGATGTATCAGGCCGGCATCGATCTCGACAGCGTGCAATGGGCCGGACATCACGGACTCGAAGGCGAGGGTCTGGCGCGCGATCGCATCCTCGTCGGTGGCTGACCCGCCGCCGGATTCTGACTTCAGGAGATTGCCATGGCCTACAGCGACAAGGTGCTCGACCACTACGAGAACCCGCGCAATGTCGGATCACTCGACCAGACCGACGACGCGGTCGGCACCGGCATCGTCGGTGCGCCCGCGTGCGGCGACGTGATGAAGCTGCAGATCAAGGTCAACGAGGCGGGCGTCATCGAGGACGCCCGGTTCAAGACCTACGGCTGCGGTTCCGCCATCGCGTCGAGCTCGCTCGTCACCGAATGGGTGAAAGGCAAGACCGTGACCCAGGCGCTCGCGATCCGCAACGCCGACATCGCCGAAGAACTGGCGCTGCCGCCGGTGAAGATCCACTGCTCGGTGCTGGCGGAGGACGCCATCAAGGCCGCGGTCGCCGATTACCACTCGAAGCGCGGCGTCGCGGAAGAAGGCTACCCGGCCTGTGCGCCCGAGGCTTGAGCGCATGCCCGACCAACTTCGCGGAAGACGACATCATGAGTGAAGCATTGACAATCGCAGACCCGATCGTTCACCTGACCGACAGCGCGGTCGCGAAGGTTGCCGACCTGATCGCCGCCGAAGGCAATCCTGCTCTCAAGCTGCGCATCTACGTGTCCGGTGGCGGCTGCTCGGGCTTCATGTACAACTTTGCCTTCGACGAGAAGGTCGAGGAGGACGACCAGATCGTGCGCAAGGACACCGTGACGCTGCTCATCGACTCCGTGAGCTTCCAGTACATGGCCGGCGCCGAGGTCGACTTCGAGGAGGGTCTGGAAGGCGCGCGCTTCCTCATCAAGAACCCGAACGCGGCCAGCACCTGCGGGTGCGGTTCGTCCTTCTCCGCCTGACCACGGAATCGACTTCGAGGAGCGCACACAGATGGCAGTCACCCTGAGCGAAGCCGCCGCCGAGCGGGTCAAGAAGTTCCTCGCGAGCCGCGGCAAAGGGATCGGGTTGCGCGTGGGCGTCAAGACGTCCGGCTGCTCGGGGCTCGCCTACGCCCTGGAGTTCGTGGATGCGGCGAACGACGACGATCTCACCTTCGAGAGCCACGGTGTGTGCGTTCTCGTCGATCCGAAGAGCCTCGCGTTCCTGGATGGAACCGAGCTCGACTTCGCCCGGGAGGGGCTCAACGAGGGATTCAAGTTTCACAATCCCAACGTCAAGGCGCAGTGCGGCTGCGGGGAGAGCTTCAATGTCTGACATCTCGGCATCGCTGCGCCCCCGCGACACGGCCAACTACTTCGAGCTGTTCGGTGTTCCGCCGGAGTTTGCGATCGACGCCGGTCGCCTGGACCGCGCCTATCGCGAACTGCAGTTCCGCGTACACCCGGACCGCCACGCTGCGGCGGCGAAGAACGAGCAGCTCGCCGCGGCGCGGTGGGCGATGCTCGCAAACGAGGCCTATTGCACGCTGAAGGATACGGTCGCGCGCGCCTGTCACCTCCTCCAGCTGCACGGTGTCGATGCGCTCGATCCCGCCGGCGCGCCAATACCGGCGGCATTCCTCGTCGAGCAACTCGAGTGGCGCGAGCGCATTGGCGACGCGCGGGCGCTGCGCGATCGCGAGGCGCTGGAGCGACTGGACGACGAGCTGGCGGCGACCGCCAACGCGCTGGAGCGGGAACTTGCGAGACTCCTGGACCGGGCGCGGGACTATGCAAAGGCAGCCGAAGCAGTCGGCAAGTTGCGCTTTCTCGGGCGCCTGCGGGACGACGTGGAGCAGGCGCTCGAAGTGATCGTCGCCGAAACGGCGTCACCGGCGCGCCTCTAGCGGGCACATGGCCCTTCTCCAGATCAGCGAGCCCGGACTCGCGACCGCCCCGCACCAGCATCGTCTGGCCGTCGGTATCGACCTCGGCACGACGCATTCCCTGGTGGCGGCGGTGCGCAGCGGCACGGCGCAGGTGATCGACGACGAGGAAGGGCGCAGCCTCCTACCATCGGTGGTGCGCTATCAGCCGGACGATGCGCCGGAGGTCGGCTATGCTCCACGCGCGAGCCATGGCCGCGACCCCGCCAACACGATCGCGTCGGTGAAGCGACTGATGGGGCGGGGGCTCGCAGACATCGGTGCTGCCGGCGGGCTGCCCTACCGCTTCGTTAATGCGCCCGGCATGGTGCAGATCGAGACCTGTGCCGGGGTGAAGAGCCCGGTGGAGGTTTCGGCCGAGATCCTCAAGTCGCTGCGGGTGCGCGCCGAGAGCGCGCTTGGCGGCGACCTGGTCGGTGCAGTGATCACGGTTCCCGCGTACTTCGACGACGCCCAGCGCCAGGCGACCCGCGATGCAGCGCGCCTGGCCGGATTGAATGTGTTGAGGCTCCTGAACGAGCCCACCGCTGCGGCCGTCGCCTACGGCCTCGACCGCGGCGCCGAGGGTATCTTCGCGGTGTACGACCTGGGCGGCGGGACCTTCGATTTCTCCGTCCTGCGGCTCGCGCGCGGCGTGTTCGAAGTGCTCGCCACGAGCGGTGATGCAGCCCTCGGCGGCGACGACTTCGACCATGCGGTCGCCGCGTGGGCGCGGGAGGCGGCCGCACAACCGGCACTCGGTCCGGCAGAGGCGAGCACGCTGCTCATGTGCGCGCGCCAGTGCAAGGAAGCGCTTTCCACGGAATCCGAGGCGGTGCTGCGCTGCCCGCTCGCCGGTGGCGGCCATGTCGCCGTGTCCCTGCACGCGGAAACGTTCTCGGCGCTCACGCAGTCCCTGGTGGAAAAGACGCTCGTGCCGGTGCGGCGGGCGCTGCGCGATGCCGGGCTCGCCGTGCGAGATGTGGATGGCGTGGTGCTGGTCGGTGGTGCGACCCGCATGCCGCACGTGCGGCAAACGGTGGCGGAATTCTTCGGCCGCGCACCCCTTACCGATCTCGACCCGGACAAGGTGGTGGCGCTCGGTGCGGCGATTCAGGCCGATGCCCTGGCCGGCAACCGCGGCGGCGACGGCCTGCTCCTTCTCGATGTCACGCCGCTGTCGCTCGGCATCGAGACCATGGGCGGCCTCACGGAAAAGATCATTCCACGCAACTCGACGATACCGACGGCGCGCGCACAGGACTTCACGACCTTCAAGGACGGACAGACGGCGATCAGCATCCATGTGGTACAGGGCGAGCGCGAACTCGTGGCTGACTGCCGTTCACTCGCCCGCTTCGAGCTGCGCGGCATTCCGCCGATGGTGGCGGGTGCGGCGCGGGTGCGGGTGAGCTTCCAGGTCGACGCCGATGGTCTGGTGAGTGTCACGGCGCACGAGCAGCGCTCGGGTGTCGCCGCGTCGGTCACCGTGAAGCCGTCCTATGGGCTCGCCGACGAGGAGATCGCACGCATGCTGCAAGCATCGATCATCTGCGCCGGCGAAGACATGCAGGCACGCGCGCTGCGCGAGCAGCAGGTAGAAGGAAATCGCCTGCTCGAAGCGGTGAACGCAGCGCTCGCCGCCGACGCGAACCTGCTCTCTGCGAGCGAACGCAGCCTCATCGACGGCCACATCGTGCAGCTGCGACAGACGCTCGCCGGTCGCGACGCTGCCGCGATCTCCAAGGCAGTTGCAGCGCTCAACGAAGCAACCGGCGATTTTGCCGCGCGGCGGATGGACGCATCGATCGGCAAGGCGCTCGCCGGCCGCAACGTGGCTGCAATCGATGCCTGAGCGGACCGCTGCCAGCGTCCGCGACACGACACCGTGCCCCGACTGACCGTTCTTCCGCACAAGTCGCTCTGCCCCAAGGGCACAAGCTTCGACGTCGCCTCCGGCACGACGATCTGCGACGCCCTGCTTGCGCATGGCATCGAAATCGAACACGCGTGCGAAAAATCCTGCGCCTGTGCGACCTGCCACGTGATTGTGCGCGAGGGTTTCGACGACCTCCCGGCGGCAAGTGAACGCGAGGAGGACCAGCTGGGCGAGGCATGGGGGCTTACCCTCCAGTCGCGGCTGGCATGCCGCGCTACTGTCGCGGACGGCGACCTCGTCGTCGAGATTCCGAAGTACAGCCTCAATCTCGCGCGCGAGTAGCGCCATGCGTCGAGGGCTTGCCTCGACCATCCCGCTGTTTCCGTTTGTCGCGAATCCTACATCGACATGTCCGACACGCACTGTCTCGACACGTCCGAGCGGTCCATGCAACAGGTTGAACGATAACGGAAAAAAGACATCGCCCGCAATGGCATGCGTGTTGCAGAAACAGGGCTGACGAGGGCTTTCAGAATGCACATCCGCGATCGCCACATCAACATCAACGACACCACGCTGCGCGACGGCGAGCAGACCGCCGGAGTTGCATTCACTCGACATGAGAAGCTCGAGATCGCAACGGCCCTGGCGCGCGCGGGCGTGCCGGAACTGGAGATCGGCATCCCGGCGATGGGTGCGCAGGAGCAGGAGGACATCGACGCGATCGCAGCGCTCGGCCTGCCGTCGAGATTGATGGTGTGGTCGCGCATGACCGAGCACGATCTCGCCGCGTCGCTTGCCTGCCCGATCGACATCGTCAATGTGTCGATCGCGGTGTCCGACCTGCAGATCGCGGCCAAGCTGCGGCGCGACCGCGCCTGGGTGCTCGCCGCGGTCGACCGCTTCGTGCGCACCGCGCACGACGCCGGCGTGGCGGTCGCGGTTGGCGGCGAGGACGCCTCGCGCGCCGACCCTGACTTCGTGCTGCGCGTGGCGGAAGTCGCGCAGGCCGCCGGTGCCCGTCGCTTTCGCTTTGCCGACACCCTCGGCGTGCTCGACCCCTTCACGACCTTCGCGCGCATCGTCCGCCTGAAACAGGCGTGCGATCTCGAGATCGAGATCCACGCGCACGACGATCTCGGCATGGCGACGGCGAACTCGGTCGCGGCGGTGCTGGCGGGTGCCACCCACGTCAATACCACGGTGAACGGTCTCGGTGAGCGCGCGGGCAATGCGCCGCTGGAGGAGGTGGTCACCGCGCTCAAGCACGCGTACGGGTTTCCCACGAGCGTGGACATGCGCTGCTTTCCCGTGATCTCGGCCCTGGTCGCGCGGGCTTCCGGACGCGCCGTGGCGCCGAACAAGAGCATCGTCGGCGACAACGTATTCACCCACGAGTCCGGCATTCACGTCGATGGCCTGCTCAAGCATCCCGGCAACTACCAGGCGTTCGACCCGGGCGACGTCGGCCGCGAACACCGCGTGGTGCTCGGCAAGCATTCCGGCTCGCGCGGTGTCATGCGCGCCTACGCGGAGCTCGGCATCGATCTCGACGAGCAGCAGGTGCAGAGCATCCTGTGCCACATCCGCGACTTCACCACCAGCCACAAACGGGCGCCGGAAACGCCCGATCTGCTGCGGTTTCACGCGGCCACGGGCGCGCGACACGCGCACGCCGAAGCGCGGAGGCGCGGTGTCACGCACTGACGGCAGCTCCCACCCCGCACCCGATTCTGCGAATGGAGGTTCAATGGACAGCATGCTCGGCAAGATGAACCACTTCTCGGCCGCCGAGGAGTTCCTCGACTACCTGGGCGTCGACTACGACCGCGCGGTCGTCGACGTGAACCGGCTGCACATCCTGAAGCGGTTCCAGCAGTACCTCGGAACACTGGAGCCGCCTGCGGCGTCGGACGACGACGCGCTCCTGGCGCACTACCGCGGGTTGCTCGCACGCGCATACGGCGACTTCGTGCAGTCGACCGCGGCTGCGGAGAAGGTCTTCAAGGTCTTTCAGGATGCCGCCGGAATCCAGCGGGTGAGCCTGGACAACTTGCGCGCCTCGCTGCCGCGCAGCGCCTGAGGAGGCACCATGCACATCGTCGTCTGCATCAAGCAGGTTCCGGACAGCGCGCAGATCCGCGTGCACCCCGTCACCAACACGATCATGCGGCAGGGCGTGCCCGCGATCGTGAACCCCTACGATCTCTTTGCGCTGGAGGAAGCGCTGCGCCTCAAGGACAAGTTCGGCGGCCGCGTGACCGTGCTCTGCATGGGACCGCCGCAGGCGGAAGAGGCGCTGCGCAAGTGCGTGTCGTTCGGCGTCGATGACGCGATCCTGGTGACGGACCGCGCGTTCGCCGGGGCGGACACGCTTGCCACTTCGTACGCGCTCGCCGCGGCCATCCGCACCATCGAGGCCGAGCAGGCGGTGGACATCGTCTTCACCGGCAAGCAGACGATCGACGGCGACACGGCACAGGTCGGACCCGGCATCGCGAAGCGGTTGAACGCGCAGTTGCTGACCTACGTGTCGAGCATCGTCGAACTCGATCTCATCGGCCGCTGGATCACCATCGAACGGCGGGCGGAAGGCGGCGTGCAGGTGCTGAAGACGCGCCTGCCCTGTCTCATCACCATGCTCGAGAACACCAACGAGCTGCGCTTCGCCACCATGCCGGACATGATCCGTGCCGCGCGCTTTGGCGTGCGCAAGTGGAACAAGGACGACGCCGGCATCGAGGACGTATCGCGGATCGGCCTCAAGGGCTCGCCCACCGTCGTGAGCAAGGTGTTCGGCCCGACACCGCGGGCCGAGAAGGCCGAGCTGGTGCCGACCGAGCGGGCCACGCCGCGCGACATGGCGCTCAACCTGGTGCAGATGCTGTTCACCAAGCACCCCCTGCTCGAAGCCGAACTGCTGGAGAAGGCGCGCCTGTAGGCGGGCCCGCGCAACCGGAGACCATACCCATGACTGAACAGGAAGCCTCGAAGAAGAAGCCCGCCGGTCGCGCCGGCCGCAACCTGGAGCTGCCCGAGCACCTGAAATCGTACAAGGGTGTCTGGGTATTCATCGAGCATGACCGCGGCGCGGTTCACCAGATCTCCTGGGAACTGCTGGGCGAAGGCCGCAAGCTCGCCGACAGTCTCGGCGTCGCGCTCTCCGGCGTGCTGCTCGGCGGCCCGAATGAGGACCTCGACGACTTCGCGGCGGAGGCCTTCCGGTACGGCGCCGACAGCTGCTACGTGATGCGCGACCCGATTCTCAAGGGGTATCGCAACGAGCCGTTCACGAAGGGGCTGACCGACCTCGTGAACCAGCACCAGCCGGAGATCGTGCTCCTGGGCGCGACCACGATGGGGCGCGACCTTGCCGGGTCGGTGGCCACCACGCTCGGCACCGGACTGACCGCCGACTGCACCGAACTCAGGATCGACCCCGCCAGCCGGGCGCTGGCGGCGACCCGGCCGACCTTCGGCGGATCACTGCTTTGCACCATCATGACGCTCGCCTACCGGCCGCAGATGGCGACGGTGCGACCGCGCGTGATGCCGATGCCGGCGCGCAACGAGCACCGCAGCGGGACGATCATCGAGGGCACGCTGGGCATGATCGAAGCCGATATCGTGACCAAACTGCTCGACTTCATTCCCGACGCGAGCAGCAACAAGGTCAACCTCGCCTACGCGGACGTCATCGTGTCCGGCGGCAAGGGGCTGAAGAAGCCGGAGAACTTCCAGCTCGTGTGGGACCTGGCGCAGGTGCTCGGCGCGGAAGTCGGCGCCACGCGGCCGGTGGTGCAGGCGGGCTGGGTCGATGCGGAGCGGCAGGTCGGGCAGACCGGCAAGACCGTGCGCCCGAAGCTGTACATCGCGGCCGGCATCTCCGGGGCCATCCAGCACCGGGTCGGCATGGAGGGAGCCGACTGCATCGTGGCCATCAACACTGATCCGAACGCGCCGATTTTCGACTTCGCGCACTACGGCATCGTCGGTAACGCGTTGCAGGTGCTGCCCGCCCTGACCGACGCCTTCCGCAACCATTTCGCGATGAAACGCCAGAAGGCGGCGTAGGAGCAAACCATGAGCGAGAGATTCGACGCGATCGTCGTCGGCGCCGGCCCCGCCGGCAATGCGGCCGCCTACACCCTGGCGAAGGCGGGCCTGAGCGTGGTGCAGATCGAGCGCGGCGAGTATCCCGGCTCGAAGAACGTGCAGGGTGCCATCCTGTACGCGGACGCGCTAGAGAAGATCATTCCCGACTTCCGCGAGGAAGCCCCGCTGGAGCGGCACATCATCGAGCAGCGCGTGTGGGTGCTCGACGACGAGTCGTTCGTCGGCACCCATTTCCGCTCGGACGACTACAACAAGCCGCCGTACAACCGCTACACGATCATCCGCGCCCAGTTCGACAAGTGGTTCTCGTCCAAGGTGCGCGAGGCCGGTGCGCTGCTGATTTGCGAGACCACCGTCGATTCGCTGCTGCAGGACGACGGTCACGTCGTCGGCGTGCGCTGCGATCGCCTGGGCGGTGACGTGTTCGCGGATGTCGTCGTGCTAGCCGACGGGGTCAACTCGCTGCTGGCGAGGAAGGCGGGCTTCCACCCGGAGATCTCGCCGTCGAACGTCGCGCTGGCGGTGAAGGAACTCCTGTTCCTGCCGCAGGAGACGCTGGAGAGCCGCTTCAACATCAAGGAAGACGAGGGCGTGGTGATCGAGATGATGGGCAAGATCACCGACGGCATGATGGGCACCGGGTTCCTCTACACGAACAAGGATTCGATCGCGGTAGGCGTGGGGTGCATGCTCTCCGATCTCAAGAGCAGCGCCCAGCGCAGCACCCCGTATGCGCTGCTGGAGCGCATGAAGAAGCACCCCGCCATCGCGCCGCTGCTCGAAGGCGGCGAGATGAAGGAGTATTCGGCGCACCTGATTCCGGAGGGCGGCTACTTCGCGGTGCCAAAGGTGTACGGCGCCGGTTGGGTGATGGTGGGCGATGCCGGAGGCTTCGTGAACGCGGTGCACCGCGAGGGCTCGAACCTCGCCATGACCACGGGACGGCTCGCCGCCGAGACCATCATCGAGGCAAGAGCGGCCGGGAAGCCGATGAGCGAGGCCGTGCTCAAGACCTACAAGAACCGGGTCGACGCGAGCTTCGTCATGAAGGATCTGCACAAGTACCGCAACGTGCCGCGGGTGTTCCATTCGAACAACCAGTTCTTCACGACCTATCCGGAGCTC
>JAEUMW010000257.1 GCA_016791345.1 Betaproteobacteria bacterium
GATGCGCTCGTCGTCCTCGACGAAATGGCGAGATCCGACCACGATGCGGCGGCCATCGACCACACTCGCCACCCCGTGAGCGACGATGAACTCGACTTCCTTGTGGTCGAAGTGGTGCGGATGGTCGAGGCGGTGGGCGGCTTCGACCACCGCCAGTGCCAGCGGATGGAAATAGTGCTCTTCCACCGAGGCGGCGAGGTTGATCAGATCCTCCGCCGTATAGCCGGCGCTGAAGGCGACCGCATCGGTCACTTGCAGCTTGCCGCTCGTGAGGGTGCCGGTCTTGTCGAAGACGAAGGTATCGGCATCGGCCAGACGTTCCAGCGCGCTGGCGCCCTTGATGAGGATGCCGGTCTGGCCACCGCGGTACATCGCGGCCTTGAAGGCGACCGGCGTGGCGAGCTTGAGGGCGCAGGAATAGTCGGCTTGAAGCACCGCGGCCACGCGTGCCCAGTCATTCGAGAAGAGCCAGGTCGCGCCGGCCAGCCCGAGCACCATCGGCACCGTGCGGTCGGCCAGGCGTGCGGCCTCGAGCTGCGTCTCGCTCTTGGCGGCGAGCGACTGCTCGACGAAGTCGGCGATGCGCGCCGCCGCGGCATTGCGCCCCACCTGTTCGGCATAGATGCGCAATCGACCTTCCACGACCACCGTGCCGGAGAGCGCGCGGTCGCGACGGCGGCGCCGCACCGGCACGCTCTCGCCGGTCATGGTCGCCTCGTTCACCAGGGCCTCGCCCCCGAGCACGGTGCCGTCCACGGGGATCACCGTTCCGGTGGCGGCGATCACGGTGTCGCCGACCGCGAGTTCCTCGGCATCCACGCTCAACTCGACGCCGTCGCGCTCGATCCACACTTGGCCGCTCGCCGGCTTGAGCAGGCTGCGCAGCATCTCGTCGGAGCGATGCGCGATGGAATTCTCGAGATACTGACCGAGGGCGAGCAGGAACGAGGTCGCGTTGGCAGCGAGGTAATCGCGCCGGCTGATGGAGATCGCCACCGCCAGCGCTTCGAGAACGTGGGACGTGATGCCGCGCTTGAGGAAGTCATCCATCGCGCGGCCGAGCACGGGCACGGCAGTACCGAAGGCGACCGGTCCCTGCAGCGCCGGCCGCAGACTTTGCGTCGCGAGCAGGGTGGCACCGCTCACGGCAACCGCGCCGAGTTCGGTCGACTCGTCGTCTGCCGACCGCGCAGTTCTCACCGGCGGCGGTTTCAGCGCGAGGATCGCCTGCGCCAAGCGGTCGGGGTCGGTCTCTCCGGTTTCGTACTCCACCGCCATCGAGCGCGCAGCAGTGTTCACCTGCACGCGGCGCACGCCGGCGACGGCTTCCACACCGCGCGTGATTCGCAACGCATCGAGCGTCGTCCCCGAGCGGCAGCGGTAGCGCAGGCGCACGCGCCCGCGCGTCCGGTGCAGCGGCTCAAGCGAGGCGAACCAGGCAGCCGACATCACGCGTCTCCGTGACGCTCCGCTTCGACTTCGGCCTTGATGTCGGACATCTGCTCTTTCATCTCTTCGAAGCCTGCGGCCACAGTGGTGTAGAGCTTCATGCCGGCCTTCACCAGCTTGCCGCGCAGTTCCTCGTCGGAGAGCACCCAGGCCGCGGCTGCGCCGACCATGGCGCCGAGCAGGAACTGCTCGGTCTGGCGCGTGCGCAGGAACGCCGGCAGGCCCTGCAGGAGGGAGGAGTCCGTCATGCCGGCGCCATAGGCCGGGCCGTAGCCGGCACCGTAGTCAGCGCCCATGCGACCGGGTGTCGGGCCGTGGTGATGCGCACCGTGCGGTGCGCCGGGTGCGTTTCCCGCCATTCCCGACGCGTCCTCGCCCATCTGCTGCCAGCCACCGGTGCCAGCGCCGTAGCCGGCCTGGGCCGGCGGCGCGCCATAGGCCGGCATGCCGTACTGTGGAGCGGCGCCGTAGGCCATGTTCTGGCCGTGACCGCCGTGCTTCCTATGCTTCTTGCCCATGAGACTTCTCCTGTTTGCATGGTGCGCAATCGCGCAGCAGTCGTTCGATGAGCAGCACACCCGCCGCGCCCGCCGCTGTGGCTACCAGCATCCCGCCGTAGTCGCCCTGACGGTAGGCCATGGCAGCGCGCTCGCCGGCGGCAACGGCAGCACCGCCCTGCAATGCCCGGCGCAGGATGCGCTTCGCGTCCGCCTGCGTGGGCGGCCGTCCCGTCACCCGAACAGCGGTGAGACAGCCGCCGGCGACGAAGCCCTTGACGAAGCCGCCACTGATGAGTGGCGGCGTCACCGGCCGCAATTGCGGGTCTTGCCGGAAGTTCACGATGCCTCCTCTGCCGCCGCCTTGGTGGCGCGCTTGCGCGGCGCACGGGCTCTGCGCGGCTTCGACGCTGCCGCAACGGCCGCGGTCGGCTCAGCGGCCTCAGGGGAAGAGGCGGTCAGGCGCACGCGCGCCCGTGCGGATGCGTTCTCGATGGTCTCGAGGCTGGACACGGTGGCATCGCGCAGGCCGCGCTGAGCCTTCGCCAGACCGGCCTTGGTCGTGTCGGTCTTGAGCAGCCGCAGCACGACTGCGCCGGCCAGCATTCCTGCTGCAAACGGTAGGAGCGGATACATAATCAGTTCTCCCTCTGGGTTGGGCCGGCTCTGTTCTTCCACAGATAGACCCCTGCGCCACCCATGACCATGCCGGCCAGCATGGCGGGATGCATCTGACGCAGGAGGGGACTCAGAACGCCGAGCGGGCCCGCCCGCGGTCCGAGCTGGGCGAACGCCTTCTCCAGAAAATCGGAGATCGCGCCGTGGTGCACGTATGCCTGCTGCGGCGGAATGCCGTGGGCGGCGTGATAGCGTTCCTTGGCGGCGGCGTCCAGCACGGCTTCGCGGAACGGGGGCAGGTACTGCTGCAGCGCCGCCTGTAGGTTCAGGAAAGCCGCGCGAACCTCCGGCTCGGCCACCTGCGTGAGCAGGTTCTCGTAGAGCCGCGCGCTCTGTACCGTGCCTGCAACGGCGCGCTGACAGTTGGCGAGCCAGCTCGGTCCCACCGTGGTTTCCAGCGGGAAGGGGTCGAGCGGGCGCGGCACGCCGAAGCGCTGACACAGCGCGGAAAGCGTGGCGATGCGCCGCTCCTGCGATGGCACGATGGTGCCGAAAGGCGGCTGCGGCCCGAACGCCTCCACCATGCGCGCATAGAAGCTGCGCGCCGCGTACTCGTCGTAGAGGGCGATGCGCAGCACCTGGTGCAGGACGGGGAAGGGCGCGTTGGCATTGACGGCGCGGCTGCGAAGGATGGGTTCGTCATAGTTGTTCACGAAGGGTCTCCTCGTATCCTTCATGCAGAATGTCGATCAGCACCTGTGCGTCCGGTGTTGCCCGCTGGGCCAGCAGATCGGCCCAGGCAGCGTCCGGAATGATGGTGCTGTCGTAGTCGACGGCGCACGAGCGGGCCGGCAGATTGAGGCGGATCGAGCGCACCCCGCGAATCGAGCCGAGCGCACTTTGCAGACGCTCGATATCGCCCTTCCGGAGGTTGCTGGTGAGAAGGCCCACGACGTCGAGCTTGAGGCGCACGCGTCCGGGAATCTGATGGGCGAGACGCAGGCTGGGCAAAAACTTGGACACGATCTGCCACAGATCGCTTGCGCGCGGTGCGCCGGGGATGGGTGTACCGGATTTATTGTCAGCCATTGCGTCGTCGGGACGCTTCGCCCTGACTGGCTTGCCGCGCGCAGAGTGCGGACGGCTGGCGGGCTACCGGTGAGGCGGGCCGTTGAATGTTCGTTGCAACTATATCATTGTGCGGTGCGATATGTTTGATCCAGGTCAAAAGAGACGGGGCTCTCCGGCCTCGCTCAATGCCTGGAGAAACCGCGGCAGGCTTGCGGGTCAGCTTGCGGCTCAGGATGACGCAAGCTTGAACTCGACCGGCACGACTACGGTGATTGGTCGCCGGGCAAGACGTGCTTCGATGGGCAACTCCGAGACCGCCTTTCGGACCATTTCGACGGCCTGCTCGTCGAGCACGTCGTGACCGCTCGAACGATCGAGGCTGACGCTGACGACCGCGCCGCCGGCGGCGAAGCTCACGGCGACCCGCGCGCGCCCCTGCCAACCCCGGCGCAGCGCCACCAGGGGATAGTTTCTGTGCTGGCTGGCGCGCTCATGGAGCCGGCGCAGGTAACCCTGGAGCCGACTCTCGTCATCGCCGGTACCGTCCCCGGTACCCGCGGTGCTGCGCCCGTCCGGACTCGCCGCCGGCGGCGTGCTGAACGGCTCGGTTCCGGGTCGGGTGCCCAGGGGAAGTTCCTCGGGTGAGCGTGCCGCCGGCACCTCGAGCACGACATGGCTGTCCTTTTCCTCCGCAGGTTCTTTCGCGGCCAGCACGGGCAGCGCGACCTCGTTCGACGGACGGGTCTTCTTCACCGGCTTCGCTGAGAGGGCATTGCGCGCGTGCGCAGGGGCCTTTTCGGGTGGAGGCGGCGGGCTCTCGCGCGCGGGAGTCGGCGCCATCTCGACAGACTCCTCCGGTGCCGGCGGTGGCGGGGTCGCCAGTTCCAGCTCGACGCGGGTTGCAGGCTTGAACGCAGGTCTGCGGAAGTGGGGGAGGAACGACAGCGCTGCAGCGTGCAATCCGATCGAGATCGCCAGTGCGGCCAGGACGAGCCGCGGCGATGTGCCCGCTCTCTCGTCGCTCATCCCTGGTTCACGGGTGTTGCGGATCTGTTTCCGGAAGCGTCACGAAGCTGAACTTGCTGACACTGGCATTCTGGATCTGCGCCATCACCTTTGCGACCGCACCATAAGGCACCTTCTCGTCCGCGAGTATCTCGACACTGACCTCGCCCTGCGCGCGCAGTCTTCGCAGCGCGTCTGCGATCCCGGAAGGTGCAAGCGTCGCCTCGTTGAGATAGACGACCCCTGCAGCGGTGACGCTGATGCGCACGTTGGTGAGGTTGCTCGACGCGGCGCTCGCGTTTGCCTTGGGGAGCTTCACGGACACCGCGTTGACGAGCAGCGGCGCCGTGACGATGAACACGGTGAGCAGCACCAGCATGACGTCGACCAGCGGCGTCACGTTGATGTCGGCCATCATGCCGTCGTCGTCCGAGCTGGAGATGATCGCCATGTTCAGCGCCCCCCTGCAGGGGATTCGTGTCGCGACTTGATGACGAGATGCTGGAACGCGGAGGCGAAGCTTTCCATGCGGACCACCGCCAGCCTGACGCGGCGCCGGAAGTAGTTGTAGGCGAGCACCGCGGGGACGGCGGCAGCGATGCCCACGGCCGTGGCGATCAGCGCTTCGCCGATGGGCCCGGCGACGACGTCGAGACCGGCCGAACCTGCCTGGGAGATGCTGATGAGCGCGTGCATGATGCCCCAGACGGTTCCGAAGAGACCGATGAAAGGGGCCGTCGACCCCACGCTGGCGAGGATCCCCAGCCCGTCTTCGAGTCGCGTCTGCTCGACGTGAATCTGCTGGCGCAGGGTGTGTTCGAGAATCTCGCGACGATCCATCGCATCGAGGACGATCGGCGAGCGTCGGATCGACTCCAGTTCGCGACATCCCGCCGAACAGACAGCGGTCAGCGTGCCGCTGGCTGCATCGAGGATCGCGGGCAGGTCCTGTATCGATGAAGCCTGCCTGAAAGCCTTCAGGAACCCTTCGCTCGCGCGCCTGTCCTGCTGGAAACGGACGAACTTGATAATCCCCACCGTCCACGTCAGGCCGGAGAGGAGTGCGAGAAGTCCGAGAACAAGATTGACGATATCGA
>JAEUMW010000258.1 GCA_016791345.1 Betaproteobacteria bacterium
CGGCATCGCGATCCGCGGGTACTGCACGACGATGGTGAAGCTCGTCGAAACGGCTTTGAGCTGCAGCGAAATGTAGGGGACGATGCCGATGACCGCGATGACGGTCACCAGGCCTCCCAGCAGCGCGCTCTTGCCGTAGCGGGAGGAGATGAAGTCGGCGAGCGAGGTGATGCGATAGGCCTTGGAGATTCGTATGATCTTGCGCAGCACGACCCACCAGAGCGCGACCATCAGGGTTGGCCCCAGATAGATCGGCAGGAAGCCGATGCCGCTGGCGGCCGCGCGCCCGACGCTGCCATAGAAGGTCCACGCGGTGGCGTAGACAGCGAGCGACAGCGAGTAGATGTAGGGGTTGGCGATGATGCTGCGCCCCTGGTCCGCGCGGCGATCGGCGAAGGACGCGACGGCGAACAGCACGCCGAGATACGCGAACGACACCACTACGATCACCCAGCCCTGGAGCAATCGACCCTCCGCGCCTGCGAGCCGCTGCTACCTGGACCGTTCGGCGACCAGCGCCAGCAGCAGCACCAGCACCGCCCAGGCGATGAAGATATAGGCGTAGAGGAGGGGGACGCCGAAGATCTGGCCCCGGGTATTGAAGAGATACAGGAAGGGGTAGTTGAACGCCGCGCAGCCAAGCAGGAAGACGGCCACGAAGCGCTGCCCCTTCATCCCCGATCTGATCATTGCTCCTCCAGGTGGGACCTATCGTCGACCGGGGGTTCGTGTCCGGTCGCTTGTTCTTGTTCGGGGTGGATCGAGAAATTATGCCACGGCTGGGAACTCCCCGGTGCTCAGGCTGGCACGGTTGCTGTCGAGCCACGCCGCGAGCCCTTGGGCGTTGAGCATGACGTCCATGCCGATGACGTCGAGCACCGCATCGCGATCGAGTGCACAGCCGTGCCTCGACACATGCCCGAGCAGGAGATCGCGCACGCCCGCTTCCAGCAGACGATCGCGCTCGGCCCCGGCATTCCTCGCGCGCTCGGCGAGAGCCGCGTGCGCGTCTATCAGCTCATGCAGATCGTCGGCAAGACGGGGCACATGAGCGACCCGGCTGTAGTGGGTGAGAAACATCTGCGACGGCGCGTACCCAATCAGGCGGTCGATCGTCGCATGCGCCGCCACCGGGTCGAACTGCGTGGGCGTGGTCGTGGGGAAGATGCATTCCTCATCGCCGACGTCGAGTTCCCGGTACGAGATCCCGAAGCAGTCGCCGGTGAAGAACGACGCGCTGCGCGCATCGTAGACGCAGTGATGGTGGCGCGCATGGCCGGGAGTGTCGAGAAACACGAGCGGCCGTCCATTGAGATCCAGCACGAACTCGTCGCGCGTCTCGATCACGCGGTCGGCAGGGATGGGCACGATGTCCCCGTAATCCCGCCGGAACACGGCGTCGCCGTACACGGCCTGCGCGCCTGCCACGAGTCGCGCCGGGTCCACCATGTGGCGCGCGCCGCGCGGGTGAATGACGACTTCGGCGTTGGGCAGATGGCGCAGCATTTCACCGGCGCCGCCGGCGTGGTCGAGATGGACGTGGGTCAGAATCAGATAGCGGACATCCGTGGCGGCGACCCCCTTCGCGGCGAGCGCAGCCAGGACGTTCGGGACCGAATGATTGGTGCCGATGTCGATCAGCGCCGCTGCCCGACCTTCGCGCAGCAGGTGGATCGAGGCCAGCAGGGGGCGCTTGAAGCCGGCATCGATCGCACAGATGCCGTGATCGAATTCGCGAAGCGGTGCAAAGCGCATGGCGGCGGGCGCAAACCCGCCGCGCACGGCAGGCCGGGATACGGCGTTCCGGGCCTGCCGCTGCTTCGGCGGTGGGTTGTGGCGGGCTCTAGGAGACGGTCGTCTTCAGCTGATCGAGAATCGCGGGATTCTCGAGCGTGGACGTGTCCTGCGTGATGTCCTCGCCCTTCGCCAGCGAGCGCAGGAGCCGGCGCATGATCTTCCCCGAGCGGGTCTTCGGCAGATTGTCCCCGAAGCGGATGTCCTTCGGCTTGGCAATCGGCCCGATTTCATGTCCCACGTGGTTCTGCAGCTCCTTGACGATTTTCGCGGCTTCTTCGCCGGTCGGTCGCGCACGCTTCAATACGACGAAGGCGACGATCGCCTCGCCGGTCAGATCGTCCGGGCGGCCGACCACCGCGGCTTCGGCCACCAGCGGATTGGCCACCAGGGCGGACTCGATCTCCATGGTGCCCATGCGGTGCCCGGAGACGTTGAGCACGTCGTCGATCCGGCCCATGATGGTGAAATAGCCGGTGTCCTTGTCGCGGATCGAACCGTCACCGGCGAGATAGAGGTTGCCGCCGAGTTCCTCCGGGTAGTAGGACTTCTTGAAGCGGTCGGCGTCGCCCCAGATGGTACGGATCATCGACGGCCACGGGCGCTTCACCACGAGGATGCCGCCATTGCCGTTGGCGACGTCCTGGCCGGTTTCGTCGACGATCGCGGCCTGGATGCCGGGGAAGGGCAGGGTGCACGACCCCGGCACGAGCGGCGTGGCACCCGGCATCGGCGTGATCATGTGCGCGCCGGTCTCGGTCTGCCAGAAGGTGTCCACGATTGGGCAGCGACCACCGCCGACGTTCTCGTGATACCACATCCACGCTTCCGGGTTGATCGGCTCGCCCACCGTGCCGAGCAGCCGCAGGCTGGACATGTCGTACTTCTTCGGATGCACCGCCGGGGTGGAGTCTGCCGCCTTGATCAGCGAGCGGATGGCGGTCGGCGCCGTGTAGAAGATGTTGACCTTGTGATTCTGGATCATCTTCCAGAACCGCCCGGCATCGGGATAGGTCGGCACGCCTTCGAACACGACTTCGGTTGCGCCGCACGCGAGCGGGCCGTATGCGATGTAGGTGTGTCCCGTCACCCAGCCGATGTCCGCGGTGCACCAGAAGATGTCGGCAGGCTTGATGTCGAATGTCCACTTCATGGTGAGGGCCGCCATCAGCAGATAGCCGCCGGTGGAGTGCTGCACACCCTTGGGCTTGCCGGTCGATCCGGACGTGTAGAGCAGGAAGAGCGGATGTTCCGCGCTCACCCACACGGGATCACATGTGGTCGGCTGATCCTTGATCGCGTCGTGCACCCACTCGTCGCGTCCCGCCACCATCTTGCATTCCACGCCGGTGCGCTTCACCACCAGCACGCTCTTGCAGGACGGGCATTCGGCTTCCAGCGCCTCGTCCGCGATGCTCTTGAGCGGCAGCGCCTTGCCGCCACGGAACTGGCCGTCGGCGGTGATCAGCATGACGGCCCCGGCATCCCGCACGCGGTCCCGCAGCGACTGCGCCGAGAACCCGCCGAAGACCACCGAATGCGTTGCGCCGATGCGCGCGCAGGCCTGCATTGCGGCCACGCCGTCGATCGTCATCGGCATGTAGATGACGACGCGGTCGCCCTTCTTGACGCCCTTCGCCTTGATCGCGTTGGCGAGCTGGCAGACGCGCGAGAGCAGTTCCTTGTAGGTAACGCGGGTGACTTCCCCGTTGTCGGCTTCGAAGATGATGGCGACCTTGTCGCCGTTGCCGGCCTCGATCTGACGGTCGAGACAGTTGTAGGAGACGTTGAGCTCGCCGTCCTCGAACCACTTGTAGAACGGGGCGTCCGCCTCGTTCAGGACGTTGCTGAACGGCTTGTGCCAGGAAATGTGTTCGCGCGCGAGCTTGCCCCAGAAACCTTCGTAGTCGTCCTGCGCCTGCTGCGCGAGGGCGTTGTACGCCTCCATGCTGGGAATTGCTGCATTCTTCGCGAACTCCGCGGGGGGCGGGAAGACCCGGTTCTCATGCATCACGGACTGGATTGCCGTCGACATGCTCACTCCTCCAAGTGGGAAAATTCAGCCGACCTCACTGGACTGGAGCGGGTCCAGTCCTCGTATATTGCCTTGCCAGCCGGCATACAGGCGCCACGGAATGGGCTGCGGCGGGGCCGATGTTGTGTCGGGTATGCGTCTGTTTTTCGGCGATCGATTGTAGCACCGCGCAAGGTCGAGTCAAGCAAGCGACTCGGTCACCTTGAAACCGGAGTGGAGTTCGCGCGGGATTTCCGGTCATAATGTGGCCCGTTACGTGCAACCAGCGTCGCGATGCGTCGACTGTCGCTTGCGCGGCCTTGTTTTCGAAGATCGGGCGGGCCTCCCCGCATTGCATGGTAGTGAATCTGGTCAGGTCCGGAAGGAAGCAGCCACAGCTATTCTCTGCAAGTGCCGGGGGTCGGGCTCGCCCCCCCAATTCTCACGATCAGCTCCGAGGAACCCACGCCATGAAGAAATACCTCCCCGCGCTCGGCTGCGTGGCGGTGTTTGTCGCCGGCATGCCGCCCGCGACGGCCGCTGAGCGCTTCGGTGGTTCATTCCTGTACGGCTGGAGCAACGACAGCAATACCGACGTCGACATGTATCAGGGCGGCGTCCAGTATGACTTCGGCGTGCAATGGCTGCCGCTCGGCAACTGGCATCTGGGCGCCTACGCCGAGTTCACCGTGGGTTATTGGGACAACCAGAGCCCGCGCGCGACGCATGCGAGCCTGTGGGACGTCGGGCTGACACCGGTGCTGCGCTTTCAGCAGACCGACAAGAGCATGATTTCGCCGTTTCTCGAGGCGGGGATCGGCATTCACTACCTTTCCGAAACATCGGTGAGCGAGGATCGCCGCTTCGGCTGCAACTTTTCCTTCGGCGATCACGTCGGTGCCGGCATCACCTTCGGGCCGCGCAATGCATTCGAGCTGATGTATCGGTACCAGCACCTCTCGAACGCCGGAATCTGCTCCCCCAACCAGGGCATCAACTTCAACGAGGTCCGCCTCGGCTACTGGTTCTAGTCCCGCTTCGCCGCTGCCGCCGTGACCCAGGTTCTCGCCCGCAAGTGGCGTCCGCGCACTTTCGCCGAGCTCGTCGGACAGGAGCATGTCGTGCGCGCGCTCGCCAATGCGCTCGACCAGCAGCGGCTGCATCACGCCTATCTCTTCACCGGTACGCGCGGGGTCGGGAAAACCACGCTGGCGCGCATCATCGCCAAGGCGCTCAACTGCGAGACGGGTGTCGGCAGCAAGCCGTGCGGACAGTGCACCGCCTGCCGCGAGATCGAAGGCGGCCGCTTCGTCGACCTGATCGAACTGGATGCCGCATCCAACACTCAGGTCGACAACATGCGCGAGCTGCTCGAAAGCGCGCTCTATGCTCCGACCGCCGCCCGCTTCAAGGTCTACATCATCGATGAAGTGCACATGCTGTCGCGCTCGGCGTTCAACGCGATGCTGAAGACCCTCGAAGAGCCTCCGGCGCACGTCAAGTTCATTCTGGCGACGACCGACCCGCAGAAGATCCCCGTCACCGTGCTCTCGCGGTGCCTGCAGTTCAACCTCAAGCAGATTCCGCCTGTGCAGATCCAGGCGCGGCTGGAGCACGTCCTGGGTGCCGAAGGGATTGCGCATGAGGCCGCCGCCCTGCACCTCATCGCACAGGCAGCGCAGGGCAGCCTGCGCGACAGCCTGAGCCTGCTCGACCAGGCCATCGCGCACGGCGATGGCAAGGTCGTCGAGGCAGGCGTGCGCGAGATGCTCGGCGCAGTCGACAGAAGCTACGCCTTCGATTTGCTGGAGGCGCTGGCGGCAGGGGACGGCGCCGGCCTCATGGCCCAGGCGGAGACGCTGCAAAGCCGCAGCCTGTCCTTCGACGCGGCGTTGCAGGAGCTCGGCGCGGTTCTGCACAACCTGGCCGTGCTGCAGCTCGCGCCCGCGGCGGTGTCACGCGACGATCCGGATTTCCCCCGGATCGAGGCGCTGGCGCGCCGCTTCACGCCGGAAGAGCTGCAGCTCAATTATCAGATCGCGTTGCAGGGGCGTGGCGATCTGGGTGCGGCGCCCGACGAATTCGCGGGCTTCACGATGACCTTGCTGCGAATGCTCGCATTCGCACCGGCACCGGTCGGCAGCGACACGGCACGACCCACCGAGACGCCGCGCGCGGCGCCACCGCTTGCGGCAGTCGGGAGGGACGCCAAGCAGGCGGTGCAACCTGCGGCGGTCCCGTCTGCGGACGAGTCCTGCGCGGATCTGCGCATCGACGACTGGCCCGCATTCGTGAAATCGCTGCGCATGGGCGGCATGGCAGGTATGCTTGCGCAGCACACCGAGCTCGCAGCCTGCGCCGACGGGCGCCTCGAACTGCGTGTGCCAGAGGCGCACAAGCACCTGATGGAAAAAGCCTATCAGGAAAAGCTCCGGGCCGTGCTCAAGGAACGTTGCGGCAGCGCGCTGCGTGCCGTCGAGATCAGCGTGGGGAGCAGCGGCGGCAGCACGCCGGCAGAGCTCGACGCCCGCAACCGACAGGCGCGCCAGGCAGAGGCGATCGCCGCCATCGAAGGCGACCCTTTCGTGCGCGAGCTGGTCGAAGATCTGGGGGGCCGGATCGTTCCGGACTCCATCCGTCCGTTGTCCTGACGCGGCACCCCATCGCATGAGGAATCGATGATGATGAAGAATCAACTGGCCGGGCTGATGAAACAGGCTCAGCAGATGCAGGAGAACATGAAGCGCGTGCAGGAGGAACTCGCCGCGGTAGAGGTCGAGGGGCAATCCGGCGCGGGCCTCGTCAAGGTCGTGATGACCTGCCGTCACGACGTCAAGCGGGTGTCCGTCGATCCCAGCCTGCTCACCGACGACAAGGACATGCTCGAGGATCTCATTGCCGCCGCCTTCAACGATGCGGTGCGCCGGGTGGAAACCACGACGCAGGAGAAAATGGGCGGCTTCGCGGCCGGCCTTCAATTGCCGCCCGGCTTCAAACTGCCGTTTTGACAATAATTAAACTAGCGGCGTTTCAAATAGAAAGCATCGGATATTGATGTGACTTGTGAAGACACCGTCCAGCCTTCAGGAGCTCACTGAAGCGCTGCGCTGTCTGCCCGGGGTGGGCCCCAAGTCTGCTCAGCGGATGGCTTACCACCTGCTCCAGCGTGATCGCGAAGGGGCGGCCCGCCTGGCACGTTCACTGGAGTCCTCGCTGCAGCGCATCCGCCACTGCGAGCGCTGCAATACCTTCACCGAGGAAGCGATCTGCAGCCTCTGCGCGAGTCCGGGTCGCGACGCTTCTGTCCTGTGCGTGGTCGAGACGCCGGCTGACCTGCTCATGATGGAGCAGGCGCAGTGCTACCGCGGACTGTACTTCGTGCTGATGGGGCGGCTCTCGCCCCTGGATGGTGTCGGCCCGCGCGAGCTTCACCTCGACCGGCTCCTGCAGCGGGCGCAGGAGGAAGCGGTGGGCGAAATCATCCTGGCCACGAATTTCACGCACGAGGGCGAGGCCACCGCGCACTATCTCGCGGAGATGCTGCGGGCACGCGGTCGAACGGTCACGCGTATCGCGCAGGGCCTTCCGGCTGGCGGCGAGCTCGAGCATGTGGACAGCGGAACGCTGGCGCAGGCCATGCTGGAACGGCGGCCGGCGCCGTGAGCAAGTCTCCTCCGCGCAGATCGCCCTCGGCTCGGCAGCGCCCTCCCGGATCACCGCGCCCGCGCAAGGGCAGAGCGGCCGCGCCACGCCCCGCCGGTGCAGCGACTGCTGCCGAACGCCTGCAGAAGGTTCTGAGCGCCCTCGGGTTGGGTTCTCGCCGCGACGTGGAAGAATGGATTCGCGCCGGCCGCCTCACCGTAAACGGCGTCGCTGCCTCGCTCGGCACCCGTGTCGGCCCGCATGATCGCGTCCTGCTCGACGGCCGGGAACTGCGGCACGGCCACCCGACCAGGCTGCCGCGGGTGCTGCTCTATCACAAGCCCGAGGGCGAGATCGTGAGCCGCGACGATCCGGAAGGACGCCCCAGCGTTTTCGACAGCCTGCCGCCCGCGCGCGCGAGTCGCTGGCTCAATATCGGCCGCCTGGATTTCAATACCAGCGGCCTTCTTCTTTTCACCACATCGGGCGACCTGGCGAATCGCTTCGCTCATCCACGTTTTGAACTGGAACGTGAGTACGCCGTGCGCACGCGCGGCGAAGTGACGCCCGAACAGCGTACGGCCCTGCTGCAGGGCGTCGAACTGGACGACGGCCGTGCGCGCGTGGAATCGCTGGAGGAGGGCGGCGGCACCGGCGCGAACCGCTGGTACCGCGTGGTGCTGCGCGAGGGGCGCAACCGCATCGTGCGGCGGCTGTTCGATGCGGTCGGCCAGTCGGTGAGCCGCCTCATCCGTGTGCGCTTCGGACCCCTGGCGCTGCCGCCGCGACTGCGGCGAGGGCAGACGCTCGAGCTCGCGGCGCAGGACGTGACGGCGCTTCTGCGCTTCCTCGGCGAACCGCTGCCTGCAGCCGTCATGCGCCCGGCAGATCGGCCCGCGTCGCCACGAACACCCGGTCCGCGCCGCCGCTCGTCTCCGGCCAGATCAGCGGCAGGTGCGGAAAGGCCGCCTCGACGCAGCCGCGGTTCTGGCCGACCTCCACCACGAGGAGGCCCTCGTCGGTAAGGTGCGCGGCCGCATCGCTCACGATCCGTCGCACCACGTTCATGCCATCCACGCCGCCGGCGAGCGCGAGTTCCGGCTCGCGCCGATACTCGCACGGCAGCGCAAACATGGCGGCGTCCGTCACATAGGGCGGGTTGGCGACGATGAGATCGAAGCGCCGCCCGGCCAGCGCCGCAAACACGTCCGATTCCACCAGCTCGACGCGATTGCTCAGGTCATGCTCCGCGACGTTGCGGCGAGCCACCGCCAGCGCACCGGTGGAGACGTCGGTTGCAACCACTACCGCTTCCGGAAAGTGGGATGCCAGCAGCACGGCGAGGCAGCCCGAGCCGGTGCAAAGATCGAGAACGCAGGAGACCGTCGCGGCGGGGGGCAGCCACGGTGCAAGACGCTCCCGCACCAGCTCCGCGATGAACGAGCGCGGCACGATCACCCGGTCGTCGACGTAGAACCGAAAATCCCCGAGCCACGCCTCGTGCGTGAGATAGGCGGCGGGGCAGCGCTCGATCACGCGACGCTCCACGAGATCGAGCACGCGTCCCAGCTCGCTTCGCGTGAGTCGCGCGTCCAGAAAGGGGTCCAGGCGATCGAGCGGCAGGTGCAGCGCGTGCAGGACCAGGTAGGCGGCTTCGTCGAACGCGTTGTCGGTGCCATGACCGAAAGCGAGCTTCGCCTCCGTGAAGCGGCTCACCGCAAAGCGCAGAACATCGCGCAGGGTCGAGAGTTCGGTACGGGCCTGCAGGTACATCGCTGCCGCCCTATTCAGTCGCGCCGGACCAGCAGATTCATTAGCGTCTCGTAGTAGATCCCATGCAGGCGCTCGATCTCGTCGAGGCGTACGCACTCGTCGATCTTGTGGATGGTCGCGTTGACGGGACCGATCTCGATCACCTCCGGACTCCACTTCGCGAGAAAGCGTCCGTCCGAGGTCCCGCCCGTGGTGGAAAGCTCCGGCCGCGCACCGGTCACCCGCTCGACTGCGCTGGAGACGGCGTCCACCAGCGGCCCCGCGGCGGTGAGATAAGGCTCCGCACCCACGGTCCAGTCGAGATCGTATTCGAGGCCGTGACGATCGAGGATCGCCCGCACCCGGGATTCGAGACCTTCCACCGTGCTCGCGGTCGAGAAGCGGAAGTTGAACTCGACGTCGAGCCGCCCGGGAATCACGTTGCCCGCGCCTGTGCCGGCGCGGAGGTTCGATATCTGCCAGGTCGTCGCCGGAAAGAACGCGTTGCCGCGATCCCACTCCATCGCCGCGAGCTCGGCAAGCGCCGGCGCTGCCTGATGCACGGGGTTGCGTGCGAGGTGCGGATAGGCGACGTGACCCTGAACGCCGCGCACCGTGAGCCGCCCCGAGAGCGAACCGCGACGACCGTTTTTCACGGTATCGCCGAGTGCGCTGACCGCGGTCGGTTCGCCGACGATGCACCAGTCGGCGCGCTCGCCACGCGCGCGCAGGGCCTCGACGACGCGCACCGTGCCATCGACGGCAGGGCCTTCCTCATCGGCGGTGAGCAGGAATGCGATCGAGCCGCGATGCCGGGCATGTTCTGCCACGAAGCGCTCGACCGCAGTCGTGAACGCTGCAATCGAACTCTTCATGTCGGCAGCGCCGCGACCGTAGAGCCAGCCGTTGCGGATCGTCGGCGTGAAGGGATCGCTCGCCCATTCCTCGCGCGGGCCGGTGGGCACGACGTCCGTGTGCCCCGCAAAGACGACGAGGGGAGACGAGGTTCCGCGTCGCGCCCACAGGTTGTCGACCTCGCCGAAGCGCATCGGCTCGACAGCGAAGCCCAGTGCTTCGAGTCGTGCCGCGATCAGCGCCTGGCAGCCGGCGTCTTCAGGCGTGACGGAAGGTCGCGCGATAAGAGTGCGCGCGAGATCCAGCGTAGGAGTGGTCATGGCAAGCCGAGCCGAAAGCCGCTAAGTGTAGCGGAACGCGGAGTCCGGCACTTCCGACGCGAGGCGCCGGCCGCGACTCACACGACGTCGAGATTGAACTGGAACTCGCTCAGGTCGGTGGCGGACGTGCGCCGATCCGCTGAAGGCTTCTCGGCCGACGGCTTCGGCTTTTCCTGCGCCGCCTGATCCTTGGCGTTGTTGATGAGCCAGGAAAGGTTCGTCGGCGAGTCGGAGTGGGCGAGCGCCTCCTCCATGCTCACCACGTTGTCGAGATGCAGTTTCAGCAGCGCCTGCTCGAAGGTCTGCGAGCCGGGCGACATGCTCTTCTCCATCGCTTCCTTGATCTGGTCGATCTCGCCGTTGCGCACGAGTTCGGCGATGTGCCGGGTGTTCAGCAGCACTTCGACCGCCGGAATCAGTTTGCCGTCGCGGCCCTTCACGAGCCGCTGCGAGATCACGCAGCGCAGGCTGATGGACAGGTCCATGAGCAGGCTCTCGCGCAAATCGCGGGGGAAGAAGCTGATGATGCGGTTGAGCGCGTTGTAGCTGTTGTTCGCGTGCAGGGTGGCGAGGCAGAGGTGGCCGGTCTGAGCGAAGACGAGCGCGTTCTCGAGCGTCTTGCGGTCGCGGATCTCGCCGATCATCAGCACGTCCGGCGCTTCGCGCATGGCGTTGATGAGCGCGCTCTCGAACGACTTGGTGTCGATGCCCACCTCGCGCTGGTTCACGATGCTCTTCCTGTGCGTGAAGATGAACTCGACGGGGTCTTCGATGGTGAGGATGTGCCCGGTCTTGCTGCGGTTCCTGTGCTCGAGCATGGACGCGAGCGTGGTCGACTTGCCGGAGCCGGTGGCGCCCACCACGAGGATGAGCCCGCGCTTCTCCATGATGAGTTCCTTGAGCACCGGCGGCAGCCGCAGGTCGTCCACGTGCGGCACCTCGGCGCGCACATAGCGGATCACCATGCCCACCGATGCGCGCTGCCGGAAGACGTTCACGCGGAAATTCCCGACCTCCGGCATGCGGTACGAGAAGTTCATCTCGAGCGTCTCCTCGAACTCGCGGATCTGCTCTTCCGACATCATCTCGTAGGCGATGCGCTTGACTGCTGCGCCGTCGAGCACCTGGGCGTTGAGCGGCATCGCGGTGCCGTTGATCTTGATCTGGATCGGCGCGCCCATGGTGAAGAACAGGTCGGAGGCCTGCTTCTCCTGCATGAGCTTGAAGAGGGGCGTGAGAAACATCGTCTGTCAGGCGGCCGTTGCAAGCATTTTCAGGGACTTGCTGCTTGCATGGGCGGTGTTCGAGAGCTCGGGACCAGTCGGGGTCGAGGCTCTGCAAGCACCATGCCACAGATTCCGGCGAGCGCGCCCGTGCCGGGCCGCACCGTGGGGCCTAGATGCCCCGCAAAAGCTCGTTGATCCCGGTCTTCGCGCGCGTCTTGGCGTCGACCTGCTTCACGACGACAGCGCAATAGAGGCTGTGCTTGCCGTCCGCCGCCGGCAGATTGCCGGGCACGACCACCGCACCGGCGGGCACGCGGCCGTAGGTGACTTCACCAGTCTCGCGATGATAGATCTTGGTGCTCTGGCCGATGTACACCCCCATCGAGATCACGGCGCCTTCCTCGACGATCACGCCCTCGGCCACTTCGGCGCGAGCACCGATGAAGCAGTCGTCCTCGATGATCGTCGGTGTCGCCTGCAGCGGTTCGAGCACGCCGCCGATCCCGACACCGCCCGAGAGATGCACGTTCTTGCCGATCTGTGCACAGGAGCCGACGGTGGCCCAGGTATCCACCATGGTGCCTTCGTCCACATAGGCGCCGATGTTGACGAACGATGGCATGAGCACGACGTTCCGGGCGATGAAGGCGCCGCGGCGCGCGGTGGCGGGCGGCACGATGCGAAAGCCGCCGGCGCGAAAATCGCGCGAACTGTAGTCGGCGAACTTCGACGGCACCTTGTCGAAGCAGCTGGTGTGGCCGCTCTTCATCACGCTGTTGTCTTCGATGCGAAAGGAGAGCAGCACCGCCTTCTTCACCCACTCGTGCGTCACCCACTGTCCGTCGATCTTCTCGGCAACCCGCAGCCGGCCCTGGTCGAGCAGCCCGATCACCTGGTCGACCGCATCCTTCAGTTTCACCTCGACGGTGCGCGGGGTGATGTTGGCGCGCTGCTCGAATGCTTCTTCAATGACGGCCTGAAGCTCTTTCATCGTTGACCTTTCAGTGGGGTGAGAGACGCGGACGACGGGTATCGCGCGACTCAGGGCGGAGCCGATTATAGGTGCAGCCTCGGGCCGACACCAACCTCGCGCTGCCGCACAAGTGGGGCTCAGCGATTGCCGGTGGGCGATGCCGACGGGAAGGCACCGAGCGCAACCGGCGGGGCAGGGCGCCAGCCACGTTTCCGGTGCTCCGCGACGACGTGCGTGAAGATGCCGCCGCGCACGTTGAAGCGCGCGGTCAGGCGCATGAAACGGGGTTTGGTCGCCGCCACGAGATCGTCGAGGATGCGATTCGTCACCGCCTCGTGAAACGCACCCTCGTTGCGGTAGGACCAGATGTAGAGCTTGAGGCTCTTCAGTTCCACGCACTTGCGATCCGGCACGTAATCCAGATAGAGCGTCGCGAAATCGGGCTGACCGGTTTTCGGACACAGGCAGGTGAACTCCGGAATCTCCATGTGGATGGCGAAGTCGCGAGCGGGCGCCGGGTTCGCGAAAGTCTCCAGGGTGCGGGCGGGTTGTCGCAACATTCTCTCGCTTCGATGACTTGAGTTAGAATCCGGGCACGAAAACCTCTGCGTGTGTGCTCATCGCGCGGTGAGCGCCGCATGCCGCAGAGGTTTCGCATTATATCGAACGGAAAGTCGCCGCCCTTGCGCCTCACCCACCTCAAGCTAGCGGGCTTCAAGTCGTTCGTGGACCCCACCCACGTGCCGCTGCCGGGTCAGATCGTCGGCGTAGTGGGTCCAAATGGCTGCGGCAAGTCGAACGTCATCGACGCGGTGCGCTGGGTGCTGGGGGAGTCCTCGGCGCGGCATCTGCGCGGCGAGACGATGCAGGACGTCATCTTCAGCGGCGCCGGCGAGCGCAAACCGGCGGGGCGCGCGAGCGTCGAGATGCACTTCGACAACAGCCTCGGCAAGGCGGGCGGCGCCTGGTCGCAGTACGGCGAGATCGTCGTCAAGCGCGTCCTCCAGCGCGATGGCGACTCGTCGTACTACATCAACAACCTGCACGTGCGTCGACGCGATGTCGCCGACATCTTCCTCGGCACCGGTCTGGGTGGCCGTGCGTACGCCATCATCGAGCAAGGAACGATCTCGCGCATCGTCGAGGCCAAGCCGGAGGAGATCCGCATCTTCCTCGAGGAGGCTGCGGGCGTTTCGAAGTATCGCGAGCGCCGCCGCGAAACCGAGCTGCGACTCGCCGACACGCGGACCAATCTGAACCGGGTGGAAGACATCCTCCGCGAGCTCGCCGCACAGCTCGAACACCTGGCCGCACAGGCCGAGACTGCTCAGCGCTACCAAGAGTTGCAGGCCGATCTCGCACGCACCCGGCAGCTCTTGTGGTACGTCAGGAAACAGGAGATCGGCAACCAGCGCGCGCGTCTGCAACGCGAGCTTGAGCGCGTCTCGGTCGAGCTGGAGGCGGAAACGGCGCGGCTGCGCGCGGCGGAAAGACGGGCCGAGCAGCTGCGCACCGAGCACTACGCCGCGGGCGATGCGCTGCACGCCGCGCAAGGCGAGCTGTATGAAACCAACGCGGAGGTTGCCCGCGTCGAACAGGAACTCGCCTTCGTGCGCGACAACTGCCAGCGGACGGACCAGCGCATCGCGTCGGTGCGGCTGCGCATCGGGCAGGGCGGCCGGCAGCAGGAGGCGATCGGCGACGCGCAGCGTGAGGCCGCGGAAAAGCTGGCTGCGGCCGGCAGCGCCGTCGCCGCTGCCCGCGAGCACGCGGAACACGTCAGGATTGAACTACCCGCAGCGGAATCCGCATTCCGCACCGGGCAGACTGCGGTGGAAGAATCGGCGCGGGCCGTGGCGGCCGCAGAACAGACCTGGCGGGTCGAGGACACGCGCCGCGAGCACGCCGCGAAGCTGCTCGCACAGCACGGAGAGCGGCGGGCGCGACTGCTGGAGGAACGCGGTCGCCTCGCGCATCCGCAGGCGGAAGTGATCGCCGAGCTGGAGTCGCGCATCGCTCGCCTCGACGAGACGCTGGAGCAGGCGCGCGTGGCGGCCGCGGCGGAGGAGGCTTCGCTGCCGGAGCGCGAGCAGGCGGCGCGTGAAGCCGCGGGCAGGCTCGATGAGGCGACGCAGGAGCGCGCACGGATCGCGGCGCGCCTGCAGGCACTGGAGCAGCTGCAGGCGCGCGTCGGCAACGGTCAGCAGCTCGGGCCGTGGCGCGCACGTCATGGCATCGACAGCCTGCCGCGCCTGTGGCAGGGCATCGACATCGAGGACGGCTGGGAAGATGCGCTGGAGTCCGTCCTGCGCGAGCGGCTGGACGCGGTGGAGATCGACGAGGTGAACCATGCGGCCGGCTGGCTCGCCGATCCGCCGCCCGGCAAGATCGCGCTCTTCGGTGCCCGGACATCGGCGGTGGCAGATTTCACGACACCCGACCGCGGTCTGCCGCGCCTGCTCGATTACGTGCGCTGCAAGAGCGAGGCGTGTCGCCCCCTGCTGGAGGAGTGGCTCGCCCGCGTGTACGTCGTCGACGACGCAGCGGCTGCCTTCGCGGCGCGCGAGTGCCTCGAACCGGGCGAGCTCATCGTCGCCCGCAGCGGCCATCTCTTCACGCGTCACGGCGTCGTTTTCCACGCCCCCGAGTCCGAGTTGCACGGCGTGCTCGGGCGGCAGCGGGAGATCGAGCAGCTGCGCGGTGCGGCAGCGCAGGCAGGTGAGGTGCTGGCCGCGCGGAAAAGTGGCCGCGAGCAGGCGGATGACGCACTGCGCCTCGCGCGTGAGGCGCTGCAGGCCGCCCGCAAGCGCCTCGAGACGGCACGACAGGAACGCCACGGGCTGCAATTGGAGCACCTCAAGCTCGCCGAGCAGGCGGACCGGGTGCGCAGCCGCGATGCGCAGATCGGGCGCGAGCTCGAAGAACTGGATCAGCAGATTGCCACCGAGCAAAGCGAAGGCGAAGCCGCCGCTGCCAACGTGGCGCGCTTTTCTGAGGTGCTGGGTGTCGCGCGGTCCCAGCTCACCGATGCGCGGGCGCGGTTCACGCACGCCGACGCGGCGCTGGCGGCGCAGCGTGGCGCGGTTCAGGCCGCGGAGCGCCAGCTGCAGGAGAGCGAATACCAGCACAAGACCTGCGCGGCCCGACTCGACGAGCTCGCCGCACAGCAGCGTCTGCTCGAGGAGCAGGTGGCGCGCGAGACCGCGAGCCTCGCCGAACTGGAGGCCGAACGGTCGACCTTCGACGAGGCGCCGCTCGCGGAGAAGCTGCAGCAGGTGCTCGGTGTTCGCGCCTTGCGCGAGCAGCGGGTGGGCGAGGCGCGCCAGGCGGTGGAAACCGTCGAAGGGGATCTCAAGAGCGCGGAGGAAGAGCGGCTCGCCTCCGAACAGAAGCTCGACCCGCTGCGCGAGCGCATCAACGACGTGCGCCTGAAGGAACAGGAGGCACGCCTCAACGAGGAGAGTCTCCAGCAGCAGCTCACGGAGGCGGGTGCCGACCAGACCGAGCTCGCGGGACTGGTGGAGAAGGGCGTGCGCTCGGGTGCGCTGGCGAGCGAGATCACCCGGCTCGACGAGGAGATTGCAGCGCTCGGTGCGGTGAATCTGGCAGCGGTCGAAGAACTCGATGCGGCCACCCAGCGCAAGCAGTATCTCGAAACCCAGTCGGCCGACCTGACCGAGGCGATGGCCACCCTGGAGGCGGCGATCCGGCACATCGACCGCGAAAGCCGGGAACGGCTGATGGCCACGTTCGAGCAGGTGAACCTGCATCTGGCGGAGATGTTCCCTGCCCTCTTCGGCGGCGGTCAGGCCAGGCTCGTGCTGACTGGCGAGGAGATCCTCGACAGCGGCGTGCAGCTGATCGCCCAGCCGCCGGGCAAGCGCAACACCTCGATCCATCTCCTGTCCGGCGGCGAGAAGGCGCTCTCGGCGCTCGCGCTGGTGTTCTCGCTGTTCCTGCTCAACCCGGCGCCGTTCTGCCTGCTTGACGAGGTCGACGCGCCGCTCGACGACACCAACACGGAGCGCTTTTGCGGTCTCCTGAAGAAGATGGCAAGCCATACGCAATTCATCGTGATCAGTCACAACAAGATCACCATGGAGGTCGCCGAGCAGCTCGTCGGTGTGACGATGCAGGAGCTCGGCGTATCGAGAGTGGTGGCGGTGGACGTGGAAGAAGCCCTGAGGATGCAGGAGGAGGCGACGGCCTGAACCCCGAATGAGTGAACTGCAGCTGAGCCTGATTATCGTCGGCGTCATCGTGATCGCCTGTGTCTACCTGTTCAATGTGAGACAGGAAAGGCGCTTCCGTCAGCGGCTCGTGGAAGCCGCCACTGAGGCGCCGGAAGAAGTACGGGGCATCGATGACGAGCGCAGACAGGACCTGCGTGAGGCCGAGGACGAGGTGCCGCTCGAACCGCTGTACGCCGACGAAGCGCCCGCCCGGGAAATCGAGCTGCCGTCGATCTCGCAGGAACCCTGGTACAACCCGCCGGAGCCGGCGCCCGCCGTGAAGTCGCCCGACGTCGACTACCGGGCGGAACTGGTCGGTGGTGCGCCGCTCTCCCGTGGGGTCCGCACGCGCCTGGAAAGGGAACTCGCCGGCATCGGCAAGCCGATCCGCATCGAGATGCGCGAAGATGGCGACGGACCGTGGATTCCGGCGGAGGCAGACGGCGAGCCGGTCGGCCCGCTGCGTGTCGCGCTGCAGCTCGCGGACCGTCGGGGTGCTGCATCTGCGGCGCAGCTCGCACGCTTTCGCGAGATCGTCGACGGTATTGCCACGGAACTCGGCGCGAGCGCGTCCTACGACGACGAGGCGGCGGCGCTTGCCCAGGCGATGGCACTGGACGATTTCTGCGCGGACAACGACGTCGCCATCGGCGTCAACATCATCCCCGGCGACGTCACCGGGCTCTCCGGCACGAAGCTGCGCGCGCTCGCCGAGTCGTCCGGCTTCGTCCTCACGGCCGATGGCGCATTCCACCTCCTGGACGACCGCGGGGCGACCCTGATCGCGCTTGCCAGCATGGACGGCGTGCCGTTCGAGGCAGGCTCGATGAAGCACCTGCGCAGCCAGGGCGTGACGCTGGTCATCGACGTGGCGCGAGTCCCCGACGGCCGCCAGACCTTCCGGCGCATGAACGAGCTCGCACGCCACTTCGCCGCCGGGCTCAACGGGACGGTCGTCGATGACAAGCGTGCCGCCCTGAGCCCGGGAAACCTCGACCAGATCGCCGCGCAGATCGACACCATCCAGAGCACCCTCAAGGCGGGTGGCATCGCCCCCGGCGGTCCGCTCGCCCTGCGCCTTTTCGCCTGATGTCCACGGCAGCGCCGAGCGACGTTGTCACCCGTCTTTCGGCGCTGCGGGACGACATCGAGGCGCACAATTACCGCTACTACGTCCTCGATCAGCCATCGATCGCGGACGCCGAATACGACGCACTGTTTCGCCAGCTGCTCGACCTGGAGGCGGCCCACCCGGAACTGGTGACGCCGGATTCGCCAAGCCAGCGCGTGGGTGCTGCGCCGCGGGCCGATTTCGCGACGGTCACGCACCGCCTGCCGATGCTTTCGCTCAACAATGCTTTCAAGGACGAGGACGTCGTGGCCTTCGATCGCCGGGCGCGCGAGGCCCTGGGCGTCGAAGAGATCGAGTACGCGGCCGAGCCCAAGTTCGACGGCCTGGCGATCAGTCTCGCCTACGCGTCGGGCCGGTTTGCCGGGGGTGCCACGCGCGGCGACGGCTACACCGGCGAGGCCGTGACGGCGAATCTCAGGACCGTGCGCGCGATCCCGTTGCGTCTGCCGGACGTGCACCCACCGCAGCACCTGGAGGTGCGCGGCGAAGTCATCATGCTCAAGCGCGACTTCGAACGCCTGAATGACGAGCAGCGCGCACGCGGCGAGAAGACGTTCGTGAATCCGCGCAATGCGGCTGCCGGAAGCCTGCGTCAGCTCGACCCGAAAATCACCGCGCAGCGGCCGCTCACGTTCTTCGCCTACGGCATCGGTGCCGTGGAAGGCGGCGCGCCGCAGTGGAAGACGCACACCGACCTGCTGGACTACCTGGCGTCGCAGCGCTTTCGCGTGGCGCGCGAGCGGCGAGTGGAGCGGGGTGTTACGCGCCTTATCGAGTACTACCATGCGATAGGGGAAGCGCGCACACGCCTGCCGTACGAGATCGACGGTGTCGTGTACAAGGTGAACGATCTCAAGGCGCAGGAGCGGCTCGGCTTCGTCGCACGGGCGCCGCGCTTTGCCATCGCCCACAAGTACCCCGCCGAAGAGGCCGTCACTGAAGTCATGGACATCGAGGTCAACGTGGGCCGGACCGGAGCGCTCACCCCTGTGGCACGGCTCAAGCCCGTGTTCGTGGGCGGCGTCACCGTCACCAACGCGACCCTGCACAACGAGGACGAAATCCGCCGCAAGGACGTGCGCATCGGCGACCACGTCGTGGTGCGGCGCGCCGGGGACGTGATCCCGGAGGTGGTAGGAGTCGTGATGGAGCGCAGGTCGCCGGAGGTGCGGGAATTCGTGATGCCGGCGCAGTGCCCGGTGTGCGGATCGCACGTCGAGCGCCTGCCGGACGAGGCGGTCACGCGCTGCACGGCGGGACTCTACTGTCCGGCGCAGCGCAAGCAGGCGCTGCTGCACTTCGCGTCCCGGCGCGCCATGGACATCGACGGGCTCGGCGAGAAGCTGGTCGACCAGCTGGTGGAACGGGAACTGGTGCGCGACCCCTCCGACCTCTATCGCCTCGACGCCGACAAGCTCGCCGGGCTCGAGCGCATGGCGGAAAAGTCGGCTGCGAACGTCGTCGCCGCGATCGAGGCGAGCAAGCGCACGACACTTGCTCGCTTCGTCTACGCGCTGGGCATCCGCAACGTGGGCGAGGCGACAGCGAAGGATCTCGCGACGCATTTCGGCTCGCTCGACGCGCTGATGGAGGCATCCGCAACCGCACTCGAACGCGTCCCGGATGTCGGACCGGTGGTGGCGGCGAGCATCTCGGCGTTCTTCGCCGAGCCGCACAACCGGGACGTGGTCGTCGCGCTGCGGGCGCAGGGCGTGCACTGGCCGCCTCCGCCGCCCGGGCCGGTCGGTTCGAGCAGCGTGCAGGGACGCACCTTCGTGCTGACGGGAACGCTGCCGCACCTCGGTCGCGAGGATGCCAAGGCGCGCATCGAGGCGGCGGGCGGGAAAGTGACCGGCAGCGTGTCGCCCAAGACGCATTACGTCGTCGTCGGCGACAATCCCGGGACGAAGTACGAACGCGCACAGGCGCTCGGCATTCCGGTGCTCGACGAGGACCAGTTGCTCGCGCTGCTCGCTGATTCAACAACAGGGTTTTGAAGGGGAAATGCACATGAAGCTCGTATCAAAGGCAGTCTTTCCGGTCGCGGGCATGGGCTCGCGCTTTCTGCCGGCCACCAAGGCAAGCCCCAAGGAGATGCTGCCGATCGTCGACAAGCCTCTGATCCAGCACGCGGTGGAAGAGGCCATGTCGGCGGGAATCACGGAGATGATCTTCATCACCGGTCGTGGCAAGCGCGCGATCGAGGATCACTTCGACAAGGCCTACGAGATGGAGGCGGAACTCGAAGCCCGCGGCAAGACGGCCCTGCTGGAGCTCGTGCGCGGCATCATTCCGAAGCACGTCAACTGCGTCTACATCCGGCAGGCCGACACGCTCGGCCTCGGCCACGCCGTGCTGTGCGCGGCCAACGTGATCGGCAACAACCCGTTTGCCGTGATCCTGGCGGACGACCTGATCGACGCCAAGCCCACCGCGATCCAGCAGATGGTCGAGATCTTCGAATATCGCCATTGCTCGATCGTCGGGGTGCAGACCGTGCCGCGCGAGGAAACCTCGAGCTACGGCATCGTCCGCAGCACCCCGATCGGCGAGGGCCTGCACGAGATCGAGGGGATCGTCGAGAAACCCAAGCCTGAGCTAGCGCCGAGCAACCTCGCCGTGGTCGGACGCTACGTGCTCACCCCGCAGATCTTCCATCACCTGCGCACCATCACCCCGGGCGCCGGCGGCGAGATCCAGCTCACCGACGCCATCGCGGCGCTGCTCAATGAAGAACCGATTCTCGCGTACGCATTCAAGGGAACGCGTTACGATTGCGGCTCGAAGCTCGGGTATCTGCAGGCGACGATCCAGTATGGCCTGCACCACCCGGAGGTGAAGGAGGGCCTGCGCGAGTACCTCAAGTCGGTGTCCTCACGGCTCGACTGAACAACGACAGGAGACTTCAAACGGCAAACGCGATGCCTGCACCCGTGGACGCGACCGCTGTGGCGGACGCCTGGAAGATTCTCGAAACGGCAGATGAGATCTGCTCGGCGTCCGCCGTTACCGACGCGGTCCAGCGTGTGGCCGAGGAGATCACCGAGCGGCTTGCCGCGAGCCGCCCGCTGGTGCTTTCGGTGATGGGTGGCGCGGTGGTGTTCACGGGGCATCTGCTGCCGCGTTTGCACTTTCCGCTCGACTTCGACTACATCCATGTCACCCGCTATGGGCGTGGCACGCGCGGCGGGGAGATCAGCTGGCAGGTGGGGCCGAAGGAAAGCGTGGCAGGCCGCGTGGTGCTGGTGGTGGACGATATTCTCGACGAAGGCGAGACGCTCGCCGCGGTGCGCAGCCGCCTGCTCGAAGGCGGCGCCCGGGCTTTCTACGCGGCGGTTTTCGCGGACAAGGACATCGGCCGGCCGAAGCCGATCCGCGCGGACTTCGTCGGCGTGCGCGTGCCCGATCGCTACGTCTTCGGCTTCGGCATGGATGTGCACGGCGTCTGGCGCAACCTCCCGGCCATCTACGCGCTTCCCGCTGCCTGAAGGCACGACCATGCTCGCGATCATCGGCGGCTCCGGCGTGGCACACCTCGCCAACCTGGAAGAGACCGGCCGCCGCGTGATCCGCACGCCTTACGGCGACCCCTCGGGCGCGCTCACCTTCGGTCGCATCAGCGGTCGCGAAGTGGTTTTCCTGGCGCGCCACGGCTACGGACACACCATCCCGCCGCATCTCGTCAACTATCGCGCCAACATCTGGGCGCTGCACTCGCTGCCGGTGCGCAGCGTGGTCGCCATCGCATCGGTGGGAGGAATCCGCGCCGACCTGAAACCGGGCAGTCTGGTGCTCCCGGATCAGATCGTCGACTACACCCACAGCCGCAAGAGCACGTTCTTCGAGACCTCGGAGCAGCCGGTCACGCACATCGATTTCACGTTTCCCTACACGCGCTCGCTGCAGGAGCGCTGCCTGCGCGCGGCCGAACTCGCCTCCGTGCCGCTCACGCTGGGTGGGGTTTACGGCGCCACGCAGGGTCCGCGGCTGGAGACGGCGGCGGAGATCGACCGTCTCGAACGCGACGGCGTCGACATGGTCGGCATGACGGGCATGCCGGAAGCGGCGCTGGCGCGCGAGATCGGGCTGCCCTACGCGGCGATCGGCGTGGTTGCGAATTACGCGGCAGGACGCGGGGACAGCCGCGACGGCATTCGGCTGGAAGAGCTTCAGGGCACGCTGCAAGCTGCCGTGGGAAAGGTCAAGCGCATCCTCGACCATCTGGTGGACGTCGATGGCGATTAGGCCCGTGCTCAAGATGGGGGATCCGCGCCTTCTGGTGCCGGCGGAGCCCGTTCGGGAATTCGGCACGCCGGCCCTGGCCGCGCTGCTGCAGGACATGCACGACACCATGGAGGCGCTCGACGGGGCAGGGCTCGCCGCACCGCAGATCGGCGTCGGCCTGCAGGTGGTGATCTTCGGCGTCAAGCGCAACCCGCGCTATCCGCAAGCCGAAGAGGTGCCGTACACGGTGCTCGTCAACCCGGAGCTTCTGCCGATCCAGCAGGAAATGGAAGACGGCTGGGAGGGGTGCCTCTCGGTGCCGGGCATGCGCGGTCTCGTGCCTCGCCACGTCGAACTGCGCTATCGGGGTTTCGACGAGAACGGCACGCCCATCGATCGCACGGTTTCGGGCTTCCACGCGCGCGTCGTGCAGCACGAGGTCGACCACCTGCACGGCATCCTCTATCCGATGCGCATACGCGACCTGAGGAACTTCGGCTTCAGCGAGGTACTGTTCCCCGACCTGCCGGTCGCCGACGAGTAAGGAACCTAGGACTCGAGCGCCGCGAGCAGGTCGGATTCCAGCCGCAGGGTCGTTCGCGCCTCGCGCAGCGCCGGCCCGGTCACGAGGAACGTGTCTTCGGCGCGCTCGCCGAGCGTGTTGATCTTCGCCGTGTGCACGACCACCCCGTAATCGGCAAGGATGCGGGAGATGCGCGAGAGCAGGCCGGGACGGTCGCCGGCGACGATGGACAGCACGTGGAAGGCGCCGCGTTCGTCCGGATACAGCCCGACCGCCGGCGTGATCGGGAAATGCTTGAGGTGACGCGACAGGCGGCCGGTGGTCGGCGGCTCGAGCGGGGCCTTGTGCATCAGCCGCTCGGCGAGATCGTGCTCGATGATGCTCAAGACGTCGCGGTAGTGGGCAGTCCGGTTGAACACGTCCATCACCTGGAAGCTGTCGAGGGCGTAACCGTGGCGCGTCGTGTAGATCTTCGCCTCGACGATGTTGTAGTTCATGCGCTCGAAGAAGCTGCAGATCTGCGCGAAGAGATCCTTCTCGTCGCGCGTGTAGATCATCACCTGGATGCCCTCGCCGGCGGGCGACAGGCGCGCTTTCACCACCGGCTGGCGCGTGTTCGGGCGAAAGAAGAGCTGGCGCGTGTGCCACGCGATCTCCTGCGTCTCGTGGCGCAGGAAGTACGCCGTGTCGAGCTTGTCCCAGAGCGCGTCCTCTGCGCCTTCACCGATCGCATACAGCCGCAGCTTGGTGCGCGACTCGGCCTTGCGCCGCGTGAGCGTCACGTCGATGGCGGAGCCATCACCGGTCAGTGTGCGCTGCGTCGCCCAGAAAAGATCCTCCAGCAGCTTCGCTTTCCAGCCGTTCCAGACCTTCGGGCTGGTGCCGCGGATGTCGGCAACGGTGAGGAGGTAGAGCGCCACGAGACGCCGCGGCGTCTGTACGCGGGCGGCGAAACTGCTCACCACCGTGGGATCGGAGAGATCCGACTTCTGCGCCGTCGACGACATCACCAGGTGATCGTGGACGAGCCAGACGATGAGGTCCGTTGCGTCGCGCGACAGCCCGTGCCGACGGCAGAAGCGCTGGGCATCGACCGCACCGAGTTGCGAGTGGTCGCCGCCGCGTCCCTTCGCGATGTCGTGAAAGAGCGCCGCGATGTAGAGTAGCTCGGGCTCCCGGAAGTCCGCGATCAGCCGGCTGCACAGCGGATACTCGTGCGTGAACTCGCGGATCGTGAAACGGCGCAGGTTGCGCAGCACCTTCATGATGTGCTCGTCCACGGTGTAGACGTGGAAGAGGTCGTGCTGCATCTGGCCGACGATGCGCCCGAATTCGGGCAGGTAGCGCGCCAGAACGCCGCACTGGTTCATGAGGCGCAGCACGCGCATCACCGAGTGGGGCTCGCGCAGTATGGCGAGGAACAGCGCGTGATTGCGCGGGTCGCGGCGGAAGGCGCTGCCGATCAGGCGGCAGGCGCGGCGCAGCGCCCGCAGCGTTGCCGGGCCGATCCCCTTCAGCTCGAGGTGCTGCTGCAGAATCAGGAAAATTTCGAGGATGGCCGTGGGTTCGCGCTCGAAGAGGTCGTCGGTGCACCCTTCGAGCAGTTCATGGCGCGCCTCGAAGCGCTCGTTCAGCGGCTGGGGTGCCGCCTCCGGCGGCGGCAGGATGCGCGCGCGCAGGTTCAGGAGCAGGATGTTGTTGAGATCGCGGACATCGTTGGCGGTGCGATAGAAGCGCTGCATGAGCTGCTCGCTCGCGCGGCGCGCCACGCTCTCGCGATAGCCCAGTTCCTTCGCCAGCAGATTCTGGTAGTCGAACAGCAGGCGGTCTTCGCGCCGACCGGCGAGGTAGTGCAGGCGCACGCGCAGGCTGCGCAGGAAAAGCTCGTGCCGCTTGATCTCGCGTGCTTCGTCGCGGGTGATGAGCTGTTCGGCCGCGAGATCGTCCCAGGAGCGCCCGAGGTGCGCCGCCCGGCTGATCCAGAGAATGTTCTGCAGATCGCGCAATCCGCCGGGGCACTCCTTGAGATTCGGCTCCAGGTTATAGGCGGTGTCGTTGGAACGGTTGTAGCGCTGGCGTTGTTCGAATTGCTTGGCGAGGAAGAAGCTCTTCGCATCCAGGTCCCGGTTGAGAGTGATCTGCAGGCAGGCGTACTGCTTGCGGCTGCCTGCCAGCCGCCGTGCCTCGAGCAGGTTGGTCTGGATGGTGACGTCCTGCGCCGCAAGCTCGATGCACTCCTCGACGGTGCGCACGCTGTGCCCGATGTCGAGCCCGATATCCCACAGAATGCCGACGAGTTCCTCGATGTGGCGCTGATAGCGGCCGCCGCCGCCGGGCGGCAGCAGGATCAGCACGTCGATGTCGGAATACGGAAAGAGCTCGCCGCGCCCGTAGCCGCCGACGGCCACCAGTGCCATGTCTGCCGGCAGGTCGAGGCTGCGCCAGATGGTCTTGAGCAGGCTGTCGACCAGTTGCCGATGCTGGGCCAGCACGAACGACACGGGCGAGCCGAGCATGAACCCCTTGCGCAGCCCCTCCCGTCCCTCTTTCAGTACCTGCTTCCACAGCGGCACCGAAGGCGACGGCTTGACGGCGGCGGGCGGCGCGATCTCCACGGCGCTTAGGTTCCGACGAAGACAGGGGCGGGGGCCGATCCCTCCGACCAGGTCAGCACCTCGAAGCCGGTCTCGGTCACGAGGATGGTGTGCTCCCACTGTGCCGAAAGACTGTGGTCCTTGGTGACGACGGTCCAGCCGTCCGCCAGCTGGCGAATCGCCGCGCGCCCGGCGTTGACCATCGGCTCCACCGTAAAGGTCATCCCCGCCTGCAGCCGCAGCCCGGTACCGGGGCGGCCGTAGTGCAGCACCTGCGGTTCCTCGTGGAAGCGGGCACCGATGCCGTGTCCGCAGAATTCCCGCACGATGCTGAAACCGTGCGCTTCGGCATGGGCCTGGATGACGTGGCCGACGTCGCCGAGGTGCGCGCCGGGGCGCACCGCCGCAATGCCCTTCCACATGCATTCGAAGGTGATCTCCGATAGCCGCCGCGCCTGGATGGACGGCTCGCCGACGTAGAACATGCGGCTCGTATCACCGTGGTAACCGTCCTTGATCACCGTGATGTCGAGATTGACGACGTCGCCCACCCGCAGTCGCCTGTCGCCGGGGATGCCGTGACACACGACGTGGTTCACCGAGGTGCAGATCGAGCGCGGAAACGGCTCGTATCCCGGCGGCGCATAGTTCAACGGCGCGGGGACGGCCTGCTGGACATCGACCATGTAGTGATGGCAGAGGTCATCGAGCTCTCCGGTGGTGACGCCCGGCTTGACATAGGGTGCGATGAAATCCAGAACCTCCGCGGCCAGCCGGCCGGCGACGCGCATCTTGTCGATCTCTGCCGGGTTCTTGATGGTGACGGACATTGTCAGAGTGAGAAGGATTCGCAAGCGACGTGGACCGCCTCATTCTACCGGACTGCTGCGGCAGTAGTGCCGATCACGGCGCCATCCCGCATTCCATGCGCACGTCCCGACCCTTGAGCCGCGCCAACCACGTCGCGTATACTCTGCGGTTATTTTTGCGGCGCCGGCCATGGGATCCTGGTCTCTTGTCGGCGACTACTCACACCTGCCCGAGTCAGGCGTCCCTGTCGTCAGGGGCGAGTCAAGGGTGCCCCGCCCACGCGGGGTGGCTGGCGGATGCCATCATCGGCCGGCCGTGCAGGTGGCGGATCAACCCTTAGCAGACGGAGTCATCGAACGTGTCAGTCACCATGCGCCAGATGTTGGAGGCGGGGGTCCATTTTGGACATCAAACCCGCTATTGGAATCCGAAGATGGCCCCTTTCATCTTCGGCCAGCGCAACCGGATCCACATCATCAATCTCGAGTCGTCGCTGGCGATGTACCTGGACGCGCTCAAGTACGTGCGCCAGCTCGCCTCCAACAAGGGAACCATTCTTTTCGTCGGCACCAAGCGCCAGGCGCGCGAGATCGTGCGCGAGGAGGCGAGCCGCTGCGGTTCGCCCTATGTCGATCAGCGCTGGCTCGGTGGCATGCTCACCAATTTCAAGACGGTGAAGCAGTCCATCAAGCGCCTGCGCGAGATGGAAGCCACCATCGCCGATGGCTCGGTCGAGCGCATGTCGAAGAAGGAAGCGCTTTTCTTCCAGCGCGAACTCGACAAGCTGCTGAAGAGCATGGGCGGGATCAAGGACATGGACGGTCTGCCCGATGCCGTCTTCATCATCGATGTCGGCTACCAGAAGGGCGCGGTGCAGGAAGCGAAGAAACTCGGTATCCCGGTGATCGGCGTCGTCGACACGAACAATTCGATCGAGGGTGTCAATTACGTCATTCCCGGCAATGATGATTCGAGCGGCGCCATCCGGCTGTATGCCCGCGGCGTGGCGGACGCGATCCTGGAAGGGCGCAGCCAGATCATCCGCGAAATCGTGAGCGACGAGTTCGTCGAGCTGGAGGAAGGCGGCGACGAGGGTGTTCCCGCGCCGCAGTAGCGTTTGTCGGGTGTCGTCGAACAGCACGCGTGCGGGCACGACGCTCGCCGCAACGGAGATCGGGTAATGGCGGAAATCACCGCATCGATGGTGAAGGAACTGCGCGAGGCGACCGGCCTCGGCATGATGGAATGCAAGAAAGCCCTGGCGGAAACCGGCGGCGACATGAAGGCGGCGGCCGATCTGCTCAGGATCAAGAGCGGCGCAAAGGCGAGCAAGGCAGCCGGACGCACCGCCGCCGAGGGCGTGGTCAGCGCGTGGATCGCACAGGACGGGAAGGTCGGCGCGCTGCTGGAAGTCAACTGCGAAACGGATTTCGTATCGCGCAACGAGGACTTTGCCGATTTCTCGCGCAAGCTCGCGCGCCTGGTCGGCGAGCGGAATCCAGCGGACGTCGCTGCGCTGTCCAGCCTGGAACTCGACGGGGTGAGCGTCGAAGCGGCACGCCAGGCGCTGGTGCAGAAGATCGGCGAGAACATCAGCGTGCGACGCTTCGCCCGCTTTGCCACGAACGACACGCTCGCCTTTTACCTGCACGGCACCCGCATCGGTGTGCTGGTGGATTACACGGGTGGCGACGAGCAGTTGGGCAAGGATATTGCAATGCACATCGCCGCCAGCAAGCCGCTGTCCGTCGCGAAAGACGAGATCCCGGTCGACGTGCTCGCGAAGGAACGCGAGATCTACACGGCGCAGGCAGCCGAAAGCGGCAAACCGGCGAACATCGTCGAGAAGATGGTGGAAGGCCGGATCGTCAAGTATCTCGCCGAAGTCACCCTGTTGGGGCAACCATTCGTGAAGGATCCCGACCTCACCGTCGAAAAACTCCTCGCGTCCAAGCGTGCACGCGTCAACCGCTTCGCGCTGTTCGTGGTGGGTGAGGGCATCGAGAAGAAGTCGGCAGACTTCGCGCAGGAAGTTATGGCCGCCGCGGCGATGAAATAGCGTCTCGCCCCGCGTGCCGACGAAAGATGAGTCACCTCGCACCCGCTGCCGCTGAAGCCCCGGCTTATCGCCGCGTGCTGCTCAAGCTGAGCGGCGAAGCGCTGATGGGGGACGATCGCTACGGCATCAACCGGGAAACCCTCGAGCGCATCGTGTCGGAAGTGGCCGATGTCGTGCGCATGGGCGTCGAAGTTGCAGTGGTGATCGGGGGCGGTAACATCTTCCGCGGGGTTGCCCCGGCCGCAGCGGGGATGGACCGGGCGACAGCAGACTACATCGGCATGCTGGCGACGGTGATGAATGCGCTTGCACTGCAGGATGCGATGCGCCGGATCGGGCTCGCGAGCCGTGTCCAGTCCGCACTCACCATCGAGCAGGTGGCGGAACCGTACATTCGCGGCAAGGCCATGCGCTATCTCGAGGAAGGAAAGGTCGTGATCTTTGCCGCCGGAACCGGCAACCCCTTCTTCACGACGGATACCGCTGCGGCGTTGCGCGGCATGGAAATGAACGCCGAACTCGTGATCAAGGCCACCAAGGTCGATGGCGTCTATACCGACGACCCCAAGCGCAATCCGGAGGCAAAGCTCTATCAGCGGCTCACCTTCGACGAGGCCATCGTCCGCAACCTGAAGGTGATGGATGCCACCGCCCTGACGTTGTGCCGTGATCAGCGTCTGCCGATCAACGTGTTCAACATCTTCAAGCCGGCTGCATTCAAGCGCGTCATCCTCGGGCTCGACGAGGGCACGATGGTGCACTGCTGAGCCGCCCCCTGCGAGGCCCGACTCGATGATCGCCGACGTCAAGAAGAATGCTGAGCACAAGATGAGCCGCACGCTGGAAACACTCAAGGCCGATCTCGCCAAGGTGCGCACCGGACGTGCGCACACCGGGCTGCTCGATCACATCACCGTCGACTATTACGGAACCCCCACGCCTATCAACCAGGTTGCCAACGTCACCCTGGTCGATGCCCGCACGATCGGTGTCGCGCCGTGGGAGAAGAAGATGGCCTCGGCGATCGAGAAGGCGATCCGCGATTCCGATCTCGGGCTCAACCCGGCGACGGTGGGTGAACTGGTGCGCGTGCCGATGCCGGCGCTCACCGAGGAGCGTCGGCGCGATCTGATCAAGGTCGTTCGCCACGAGGCCGAGAATGCACGCGTGGCCGTGCGCAATGTGCGGCGCGACGCGATCGCGCATCTGAAGGATCTCTTGAAGAGCAAGAGCATTTCCGAGGACGACGAGCGCCGCGCCCAGGAAGACATCCAGAAACTGACAGACCGCTTTATCGCCGAGGTCGACAAGACTTTGCAGGTAAAGGAGTCCGATCTGATGGCGGTGTGAGCGTGAACAGGCATATCAGTTCTACCCTTTCCATTCCCCAGGTCGGCGCGGTACCGCGTCACATTGCCGTCATCATGGACGGCAACGGGCGTTGGGCGAAGAATCGCTTCCTCCCCAGAGTGGCGGGTCACAAGCGGGGTGTGGAATCGGTGCGCGCAACCGTCAAGGGCTGCGTCGAGTTCGGCGTGCAATACCTCACCCTGTTCGCGTTCAGCAGCGAGAACTGGCGTCGGCCGGAGAAAGAGGTGTCGGTCCTGATGCAACTCTTCGTGCGGACGCTCGAAAGCGAAGTGGAAAGGTTGCACGAAAACGGCATCCGCTTTCGCGTGATCGGCGATCTCACGCCCTTCGAACCGCGGTTGCGCCAGCTCATTGCAGCGGCAGAGCAGCTTACCGCGGCCAACGAGCGCTTGACGCTCACCGTTGCAGCGAATTACGGCGGCCGCTGGGACATCCTTCAGGCCACGCGGCGCATGCTCGCAGCGCGGCCGGAACTCGCCGATGGCAGTTTCAGCGAGGCTGACCTCACCGCCTATCTCTCGATGAGCTACGCTCCCGAGCCGGATCTTTTCATACGCACCGGGGGCGAGAAGCGGATCAGCAACTTCCTCGTCTGGCAGTTGGCTTACAGCGAGCTGTACTTCACCGACACCCTGTGGCCCGACTTCGACCGCAATGCGCTCGCGCGTGCGATCGAGTCGTATGGAACCCGTGAGCGCCGTTTCGGGCGCACCAGCGAGCAGTTGCAAACCGCCGTCGAGGTTCCGCTCACGGTCGCCAAGCTCGGGTAGTCGCGGTTTCTTCGCAGCAGGCTCACGCAGCATGCTGAAGCAGCGCATCGCCACCGCGGCGGCGCTGCTCGCGCTCTTTGTCGCCGCTGATTTCTACCTTTCCACATCCGCCTGGGGATTGCTGTTGCTGATCCCGCTTGCGCTGGGGGCGTGGGAGTGGGCTTCTCTGGCGAGGCTTTCCAGACCGGGCCACATGGCGTTCGCCGGCGCGGTGGTCGGCAGCAGCCTGGGCCTGCTTTTCACCGGGCCCGCCGTCGGCACGGACGCCATCTCCGTCGGATTGCTGGCCCTGACGGTGGCCTTCTGGGGGATGATCGTCCCGCTCTGGCTGTACCGGGGATGGCATCCAACGTCACCCGCGACGCTTGCGGTCGTGGGCTGGCTGGTGCTGGTGCCAGGCTGGTACGGCGCCGTCGTCCTGCATCGCGATCCCCTACTACTGCTCTGCCTGCTGGCGGTGGTCTGGGTTGCAGATACCGCGGCGTACTTCGCCGGACGACGTTTCGGGCGCCACAAGCTCGCGCCCTCGATCAGCCCCGGCAAGACCTGGGAGGGCGTAGGCGGAGCACTGGTGGGCGTGTTACTGTACGCCTCGATTCTGGAGCGGGCGGCGATGGCCGGACTCCCCAGCGTGCGTATCGATGGCCTCTACCCGTTGGCTGTGGGCATGACGATTCTCGGCATACTGGGCGACCTTTTCGAGTCCTGGATCAAGCGGCAGGCAGGCGTCAAGGACAGCGGCACGCTCCTGCCGGGGCATGGCGGCGTCCTCGACCGGATCGACGCCCTGGCAGCCGCGGTTCCGTTTGCGGCCCTTTGGATCCTCCTCGATCGATAGAAACCGATGGCTGCAGTTCAATCCCTCACCATCCTCGGATCGACCGGCAGCATCGGCGCCAGCACGCTCGACGTGGTTGGGCGGCATCCGGACCGTTTCCGCGTGCTGGCGCTGTCCGCGAATACGCAATCCGACCGCCTCTTCGAGCAGTGCGTACGCTTTCAGCCTCGCTATGCCGTGGCCGTCGACGCTCGCGCGGCCGCCAGCTTGCGCGAGCGTTTGCGCAGCGCAGGGAGCGATACCGAGGTGCTGTCGGGCACCGCGGCGCTGGAGGAGATCGTACGGCTGCCCGAGGTGGACGTAGTGATGGCCGCCATCGTCGGGGCGGCGGGCCTCCGGGCGGGGCTGGCGGCGGCAGAAGCCGGCAAGAAGGTTCTGCTCGCCAACAAGGAAGCGCTGGTCATGGCCGGGCCGCTCTTCATCGATGCGGTGCGCCGCAACCGCGCCGTGCTGTTGCCGATCGACAGCGAGCACAACGCCATCTTCCAGGCGCTGCCGCGGCATTTCCGCGGCAATCTGGACGAGGTGGGCGTGCGTCGCATCGTACTGACCGCCTCCGGCGGGCCGTTCCGCGACGCCTCGCCCGAACTGCTCGCGGGCGTCACCCCGGCGCAGGCTTGTGCCCATCCGAACTGGAACATGGGGCGCAAGATCTCGGTCGATTCGGCGACGCTGATGAACAAGGGGCTCGAGGTCATCGAAGCGCACTGGCTCTTCGACGCGCCGCCCGAGCGCATCAAGGTCGTCGTGCATCCGCAGAGTGTGATCCACTCCATGGTCGAATACGTCGATGGGTCGGTCCTCGCGCAGCTCGGCAACCCGGACATGCGCACACCGATTGCACACGCGCTGGCCTTCCCCGATCGTATCGACGCCGGTGTTGCGGCGCTCGACCTGGTCGAAGTCGGCGCGCTTACCTTCGAAGCGCCGGATCCGGCGCGCTTCCCGTGCCTGCGGCTTGCATACGATGCGCTGCGCGCGGGCGGTACCGCCCCGGCGATCCTCAACGCGGCCAATGAGATCGCAGTGGCGGCGTTTCTCGACAACCGGCTGCGCTTCGTCGAGATTCCGCACATCATCGAAACCGTGATGCAGCGGGTTGCGAGCACGCCCGCCGCGTCGATCGAGGACGTGCTCGCCGCCGACTGCCACGCCCGGGATGCGGCGTCGGCCCTGTTGCGGGCTGCTGCGTGACCCGCTCACGCCTACTGCCCATCCCGATTGGAGGTGAACCGTGAATCTGATGATCACGATCGTCGCGTTTCTTGTCGCCCTCGGGCTGCTCATCGTCTTTCACGAGTACGGTCACTATCTGGCAGCGCGCTTCTTCGACGTGAAGGTGCTGCGCTTTTCGGTCGGTTTCGGGCGGCCCGTCGCGTCGCGCCGGCATGGCCCCGACCAGACGGAGTGGGCGCTCGGCGGCTTTCCCTTCGGCGGCTATGTGAAGATGCTGGACGAGCGCGAGGGGCCCGTCGCACCGGCCGAGATGCACCGCGCCTTCAACCGGCAACCGGTCCATCGTCGGTTCGTGATCGTCGCCGCGGGCCCGATTGCGAATTTCCTGCTCGCGATTCTTCTGTACTGGGGACTCTTCCTGAGCGGTGTTCCGGGCATGAAACCGGTGATCGGTTCACCGCTCCCGAATTCGCCTGCGGCAGCCGCGGGCTTCGAGCGGGGAGAGACGCTTTCGCGCATCGATGGGGTGCCGATGCAGACATGGCAGGACGCGCGCTGGGCGCTGCTCAAGGCCGGGGTCGAGCGCACCACGGTCAAGATCGAAGCGGTCGGGGCGGACGGTTACGTCGCCGTGCGTTCACTGGATCTGTCCGGGCTCGGGCCGGAGGACCTCGATGGTGAGTTCATCGACACGGTGGGTCTGACGCGATTCCAGCCCCAGCTGCCGCCGAAGATCGGGCAGGTGCTGTCAGGTCGGCCCGCAGAGCGCGCCGGGTTCAAGCCAGGCGATGAGATCATCGCCATCGACGGTATTGCGATCCGGCATTGGGAAGAGGTCGTACGCGCGGTGAGCGAAGCACCCGACGAGACGCTCGAGATCGAAGTGCGTCGCCCGAACGGTGTCGAGGACGTCGTCAAGGTGGTGCCCGATGCAGTCACCGAAAACGGCCGGCGCATAGGCCGCGTCGGCTTTGCTCCCCTCGTCGATCCCAAGACCATGGAGGACCTGCGAACCGAAGTCCGCTACGGCTTTTTCGAAGGTTTTACCCGGGCCGTCGCGCGCACCTGGGAGATGTCCGTCTTCAGCCTGCAGATGATGGGGAAGATGATCCTCGGCGATGTGTCGCTCAAGAATCTGAGCGGGCCGCTCACCATCGCCGACTATGCAGGGCAATCCGCGCAGATGGGCTGGGTGCCGTACTTGAGCTTTCTCGCGCTGGTGAGCGTCAGCCTCGGCGTGTTGAATCTGCTGCCGATCCCGTTATTGGACGGGGGTCACTTGATGTATTATATCGCCGAAATTATCAAGGGCAGGCCCGTTTCGGAACGAGCGCTGGAAATGGGGCAGCACGTTGGCATCGCCCTGTTGTTCACGCTGATGGCTTTCGCCATCTATAACGACATAACCCGCCTCCTGGGCGGCTGATTCGGGATGAAGCAACGCCTCCTCGCCGCTCTGCTGTTCTCGCTCTACGCATCCCGCGCCTTCTCCTTCGAACCCTTCGTCGTGCGGGACATTCGTGTCGAGGGAATTCAGCGGACCGAGGCGGGCACCGTGTTCAGCTATCTTCCGGTCAAGGTCGGCGAGACGATGACCGAAGAAACCGCCGCCGCTGCCATCCGCTCCCTGTATGCCACCGGGTTTTTCAAGGACGTCCGGCTGGAAGTGGAGGGCGATGTCCTCATCGTGATGGTCGAGGAAAGGCCGGCCATCGCGCAGATCGAGATCTCGGGCAACAAGGAGTTCGACAAGGAGGCGCTGAAGAAGGGGCTGAAGCAGATCGGCCTTTCGGAATCGCGCATCTACGATCGCGCGCTGCTCGAACGCGCGGAGCAGGAGCTCAAGCGCCAGTACATCAGCAAGGGCAAGTACGGCGTGAAGATCACGACCACCGTCACGCCGCTCGACCGCAACCGCGTGTCAATCACCTTCAACATCAACGAAGGTGACGTCGCCAAGATCCGCAACATCAACATCGTCGGCAACAAGGCCTTCCCCGAGAAGGAGCTTCTGAGTCAACTCAACCTGACCACGCCAGGATGGCTCACCTGGTTCACCAAGAACGATCAGTATTCGAAGCAGAAGCTCGCCGGAGACCTCGAGACGCTGCGCTCCTTCTATCTCAATCGCGGCTACCTCGAGTTCGACATCGAATCGACGCAGGTCTCGATCACCCCCGACAAGAAGGACATCTACATCACGATCAACATCTCCGAGGGGCCGCAGTTCCGCGTGTCGGACATCAAGCTCGCTGGCGATCTGATCGTGCCCGAGTCGGAGCTGCAGCCGCTCATCAAGCTCAAGCCAGGGGAGATCTTCTCGCGCGAGAAGCTCACCGAGTCGACCAAGGCGATCAGTGACCGGCTGGGCAACGATGGTTACGCCTTTGCGAACGTCAATGCGGCGCCCGAGGTGAACAAGGAAGCCGACACGGTCAGCTTCACGCTGTTCGTCGACCCGGGTCGGCGCGTCTACATTCGTCGCATCAACGTTGCCGGCAACACGCGTACGCGTGACGAGGTCATTCGCCGCGAGATGCGGCAGATGGAAGCAGGCTGGTACGACTCGCGCAAGATCCAGCGCTCCAAGCAGCGTGTCGACAAGCTCGGCTACTTCAGCGAGGTGAACGTCGAGACGCCGGCGGTGCAGGGCACCACCGACCAGGTGGACGTCAACATGACGGTGGTGGAGCGGCCGACCGGGAACGTGCTTTTCGGGGCCGGTTTCTCCAGCGCCGACAAGCTCATCCTGTCGGCTTCCGTCTCGCAGAACAACATCTTCGGTTCCGGCAATGCGCTGTCCCTGCAGGTGAACGGCGGCAAGGTGAACTCGATTGCGGCCCTGTCCTTCACCAATCCGTATTTCACCCAGGATGGCGTGAGCGCGGGTTTCGACGTCTACCGGCGGAAGACGAACACGTCCAACCTGAGCGGTGTGGCGCCGTACATCAATACCACGACCGGCGCCGGCGTGCGCTTCGGTTTTCCCCTTGCCGAGACCGATTTTCTGACCTTTGGCCTGGGCTTCGAGTACATCCAGATCGGGCTCTTCGACAACAGTCCACTGCGATTCCGGCAATTCGTGAACGAGTTCGGGGCCGACACCACATCGCTCAACTTGACCACCGGTTGGACGCGTGATCGACGCGACAGCGTCATCTGGCCAACCAGCGGGGGGCTCACGCGCGCGACCGGGGAGCTTGGGATCCCGCCGGCGGATCTCACCTATTACAAGGTTTCGCTCCAGCAGCAGTACTACTATCCGTTCACCGAGCGCTGGGTGGGTTTCGTCAACGCCGAGCTTGGGGTTGGCGGTGGATACGACGACAAGACCTTGCCATTCTTCAAGAACTTCTTCGTCGGCGGCGTGAGCTCGGTGCGCGGTTACCGCACGGGGACGATTGGTCCGAAGGACATCAATGGCGACGCACTGGGCGGCGAGAAGAAGTTCGTGCTCAACCTCGAACTGCTCTTTCCGCTGCCGGGCATGGGCAACGACAAGTCGATCCGCATGATCGCCTTCGCCGACGCGGGCACGGTGTCGAATTCCTGGGATCTGTACAACGAGATGCGTTATGCGACCGGCCTCGGCGTCAACTGGTATTCGCCCTTTGGCCCGCTCAAGGTCTACATCGCCAAGGCACTCAACCCGCAACCGACGGACAAGACGGAAATCTTCCAGTTCACCTTTGGCACTCAGTTCTGAGCGCCGTCGGGAGCTATCTATGTGGGAGTCGGAACAGGAGGCACTATGAGGCGGAGGCTCGTGGCGCTGGTCGCAGCGGCTTCCCTGCTTGGTCTGGGAAACGCGTACGCTGAGGAACTGCGCATCGGCATCGTTCGCACCGACCGCATCCTGCAGGAGTCGGCTCCCATGATCAAGGCGCAGAAGAAGCTCGAAAAGGAGTTCGCTTCGCGTGAGCAGGAACTGCAGAAGGTTGCGAAGCAGGCGCGCGACCTGCAGAGTCAGCTCGAAAAGGAAGGCGTGACGCTGCCCGAATCCGATCGCCGCGCCAAGGAGCAGGAGCTCAACCGCGTCAACCGCGACCTGCAACGCATGCAACGCGAGTTGCGCGAGGACTACAATCTGCGCCGTAACGAGGAATGGTCGGCCGTGCTGGAACGCGTGAACAAGGTGATCAACGCCATCGCGGAACAGGAGAAGTACGACCTTATCCTGCAGGATGCAGTGTACGTGAGCAAGCGCGTCGACATTACCGACAAGGTGCTGAAGGCGCTGGCTGACAAGTGACGCGGTGAAGCAGGAAGACTGCGTCCCGTCACGCAGCGAGTACAACGGAGGGGCATCGGTCGTGAAGCTCCGGGAGATCGTTGCACGCTTCGGCGGCGAGTTGCTCGGCGCGCCCGAGACTGAAGTCGCGCGCATCGTACCGCTGGAGAGGGCAGGCGAGGGTGATCTCGCGTTCGTAAGTTCGCCGAAGCAGGCGAAGCGACTCGATACGACAGCAGCAGGTGCGTTGATCGTCGGTCCGCAGCTGCGCGATGCGACGTCCCGACCGCGCATCGTATGTGCGAATCCCTATGCCTATTTCGCCCGCGTGAGCGCCGTCCTGCATCCTGCTCCAGCGCACGCAGCCGGTATCCATGTCGGCGCAGTCGTCGAGCAAGGTGCGGAAGTCGATCCGTCTGCGACCGTGGCGGCGGGCGCCTGGGTCGGCGCCGGGGCGCACATCGGTGCGCGGTCCGTAATCGAGTCCGGTGTCAGGGTCGGCGTGGCGGTCCGAATTGGGGAAGACTGTCATCTCCACCCGAACGCGGTCATCTATCACGGTTGCATACTCGGCGACCGGGTAGGGTTGCACAGCGGGGCGGTGATCGGAGCCGACGGCTTCGGGCTCGCTCCCGACGAGGGGCGCTGGATCAAGATTCCTCAGGTCGGGCGGGTGATCTTGGGCGACGATGTCGAAATCGGCGCCAACACCACCATCGATCGCGGTACGCTGGACGACACGGTGATCGAAGAGGGAGTTAAGATCGACAACCAGGTACAGATCGGCCACAACTGCCGGATCGGCGCCCACACCGCGATCGCTGCCTGTGCTGGAATTGCCGGCAGCACACGTATCGGGCGCAGTTGCCGCATCGCGGGCGCAGCGATGATCCAGGGACATATCGAGATCTGCGACGGTGTGACGGTTTCGGCCGCCACCGCAATCATGAAATCCATTCACGAGCCGGGCATCTACACCTCGATATACCCGTTCCAGGAGCATCGATCATGGATCAGGAACGCAGCGCACCTCCGCCACATGGACTCTCTGGCGGAGAAAATCAAGACGCTCGAGAAGCGTCTGCAAGAACTGGAAGGGCGACTCCCATGAACCAGATGGAAATCACAGAAGTCCTGCGTTATCTCCCGCACCGCTACCCCTTTCTGCTGGTCGATCGGGTCGTGTCGCTGGAACCAGGCAAGAACATCGTCGGGCTCAAGAACGTCACCATCAACGAGCCCTTCTTCCAGGGGCATTTCCCGCATCATCCGGTGATGCCGGGGGTGCTCATCATCGAGTCGCTGGCGCAGGCGGCTGCCATCCTCCAGTTCAAGAGCAGCGATACCCTGGCAGACGACAGCTATGCCTACTACTTCGTCGGCATCGATCGCGCACGCTTTCGCGCACCCGTCATGCCGGGCGACCAGCTCGTCCTCAATGTGGAGCTCGTGCGCTTCATGCGGGGCATCTGGAAATTCGCGGCGAGAGCAAAGGTCGGCGAAACGCTGGTTGCCGAGGCCGAGCTCATGTGTACCGTGCGCTCCCTCAAATGATCCATCCGACCGCCATCATTCACTCAGGCGCGCAGCTCGCGCCCGACGTGGAGGTCGGGCCGTACGCCGTGATCGGCGATGCGGTGGAGATCGGTGCCGGTACGTCGATCGGAGCGCATGCCGTCATCCAGGGACCGACCCGCATCGGTCGCAACAATCGCATCTTCCACTTCGTTTCCCTTGGCGAGGTTCCGCAGGACAAGAAGTATCGTGGTGAGCAGACCGCACTCGAGATCGGTGACGGCAACACCATCCGCGAGTTCTGCACGTTCAATCGGGGCACCGTGCAGGACGCAGGCGTTACTCGCATCGGCGACGACAACTGGATCATGGCCTACGTGCATCTCGCGCACGACTGCCAGGTCGGCAGCCATACCGTCTTCGCCAACAATTCGCAGCTGGCGGGTCACGTGCACGTCGGTGATTACGTGGTCCTTGGCGGGTTCACGGGCGTGCACCAGTATGTTCACATCGGTGCCCACGCCATCACGGGAGTGGGGACGGTCGTCCTGCAGGACATCCCACCCTTCGTGACCGCCGCCGGCAATACCGCCAAGCCGTACGGCATCAACTCCGAAGGCCTGAAGCGGCGTGGCTTCAGCGGCGAGACCATCGCGCAGATCAAGCGCGCCTACAAGAGTCTGTATCGTTCCGGGCTGTCGCTGCAGGAAGCCCGCCGTGACATCGCGTCGCAGCTTGCCCAATGCGCCGATCTCAAGCTCCTGGTCGATTTTCTCGATCAGTCGAGCCGCGCGATCATCCGCTAGGTTCCGTGGGCGACGGCGGGAAGCCCCTGCGCATCGGCATCGTCGCCGGAGAAGCATCCGGCGATCAGCTCGGCAGTCATCTCATGGAGGCGGTGCAGGCGCACTTCCCCGGCGCCAC